>UQEW01000047.1 GCA_900540145.1 uncultured Eubacteriales bacterium | reverse complement strand
ATCCATGTTCAAAAACGACATTTTGTCGTGCTCTCGCCATCTTTTCCGTTTCTTTATCTTTATCATACCCGATATCGCAAGGTGTATATAAAACAATTCCAAAGCCTACATTTGAATACTCTTCAATTTTTTCTATAATGGTCATACCTTTGCTGGCTTGTTCATGTAGGATTATAGGTTCAAAACCCATTTGTTCTATAAATCGAGCAATTTCGAGCTTTGCTTCGTTATCATGTCCATGAACAATGAAAACTTTTGATTTATCTAAAGGCTCACTCTTGGATATCTCTGTTGTTTTTGGATTTGCTATTATTTCCTTTGCTTCAGCTAATAATGATTTGGTTACATCTGTTATATATTTATCATATCTCAAAATATCTTCCGGTGCTACATACATAATTAATCCTTCAGGCATATGATCGTTTTCATATTTTGCCAATTCTCTTGCAGATTTTTCAGTTGTAACAATTTTCAAACGAGTAACATTCTCTTTTGTCAAAAAATACCCATTAAAAACAAATTCTTCTTCTTTTAAATATGGAACAAGAATATCATTTATAATTTCCTCTTTGTTCGTTTTGTCAATTTCATTAATAGTTTTATTTTGTTTAGATTTCCCGACTTTTTCAGTTGTTTCAATCAAGATTTGATAAAACATATATTAAGCCCCCTTATTAAATATTTTTATATTTTATAATAGCATTATAATCAAAAGGGTTCAATAAATATTATGTCATTACGCTCCAATGATACGGTTGAACAGCTCTAACAGCACGTCCTTGACACCGCCGGCATTGAATACCAGCCCGACAGCGATTAAGGCAATCACAAGGAAGCCGATTAACTTAGAAAACTCTCTCTTAAATCCTAAATAGATACCGATTACCACGATTGCCATCAGCACTAAGCTCTGGGCGTTGCTTAAAAACCAGTTGTATAAGTTCTGTCCGAAATTCATTCTTTATCAATCCTTTCTTTTTTGATTTCTTCCATTTGTTCGTCAGCCATTTTGCTGACCTGTGCGATACACATAAGGACGACACCGATACCCATTCCCAGCGATACCAGCACTAAGTCCTTGACAAGTTCTGCCATAATCCAAATTCTCCTTTACTCTGTGATAAGTTCCTCTGTGTCAGCTGTCTGCTGTTTGATTATCTGCAAGTGCTTTTCTGTCAGCTTTGCGTTGTCCTCAATCTCTTTCAGATAGCTTGTGCTGTTGCCAGCGTCTATCTTTTTCAGCATTTTCAGTGCAGGGGCGACCTGTCGGCTTATCCAGCCCAGCGTCCTTTCCAGTGTGTAAGGCTCTGGGGCTGTTGTCAGCTTGATAGGCGGGCGGTCTTTCCCGATAAACCACGCCCAGCGGTCATTGAGCTTCCAGTCTGTCTTTCGCTTCTCTGGCTCTCTGTCCACGAAGCGGATATAGTGATTGATGATAGAAAATGCCGTCTGTTCTGCGTCATAATGGGTCAGCAGTTCACGGACGGCATAATAGGCTCTTTCATCTTTCAGTCGTATCTCGAAGCGGTTCTTTATGGGTGCTTCCTCAATCGGTATTCCCAGCTTTGCGTACTGCTCGTAGTTCTTCTCATAACAGCAGAAGTAGACTTCCGATTTCAGAGACCCGATATACAGCGTGTGTCCCATGCCCGCTTTGTCCTGCTCGTTGTGCTTCACCAGCTCGCCCGAAGCATAGGACTTGAAAGAACGGAACAGGGAAACACATTCCTCACGGTTACATTTGGCGGTCAGATCTGGAATATCCAGTATGCCCGCCCTGTCGTTAATCGCAAGGTCAAGGCGTTTCATCACACCGTCCTCAACCAGAGCGTCCATGAGGAAGTCATACCAGCTACGCCCCTGTGCCAGCAGGTAGCTTTCAAACTGGCGACAGCCTTTTCCTTTCAGCTCCAGAAGCGTGCCTTTTTCCTCGTCCTGCGAGGTGTAGACGAACACATCACCCAGATAGTAATGCTCGGTGTATTTGTAATGCCCGTAGTCCTCATGGAGCATATAGTCAATGTTGAGCTTCAATATATCTTTGATAACGTGCTGTATATCCAGCGTGGGAAAACGGATACGCACATAGTCGAACAGCAGGAACATGGGAGCGTCGGGATTGAATTTCTCGACGGCTTCCATGAGCTTGTCCTGCATATCGTCCGTGAAGTTGACCTTTCCCGTTTCGATACGGTTCAGATGTTCACGGCTGATACCAGCCATGATAGCAAGCCTTGTCTGGGACACGCCGTAAGATAGGCGTTTCTCTTTCAAGGCAGTTATAAAGGTGCTTTCATTCAGCCTGCATACCCCCAATCGTGTAATTTTAGAAATCTGTGATATTTTCCGCCGATTGTCACAGTCAGCTAGGATTGAGCGAAAACCCTTATGCCTAGCGGGATTTCCAGACTTTTTGACCGTAGTTTCCAGCGGAATTGTGCCCCTCTGTTAGATACCGAGGGGCTTCTTTCGTGGAGCAGGGCAAGCCCTGCTCCACAGGACGGCTTACACGGTCTGGGTCGCTCCGCTGACCGTTCCAGCCGTCAGTGGTTCAGCCTATCCTTGTCATGCCCGTATAAACTACGATACAGTCAGTATCTCTTGAAAGGCATTTTCTGACGATATCCTTGTCAATCTCGTATTCACGGCATACCTGTCTGAAATGCTCCCTGTCCATAACAAGAAACGTATAGCGGAAAAGACAGCCCAGCAGGTTCGCCATGTGTGCGGGAAGCTCCACGGAAAACAACAACGGCATTTCCAGATAATCTTCTGACAAATCTTCCAGCAAATCTGACATTCTCTCATGGAAAAGTGTTTCTGGATAGCCGTCGTCCTGTTTATATTCACTGTCTGCCGTAAAAGCTAAATCAGACAGGAATTTTCCATAGCCCAATCCGATACAAGTAAGTACACTGTCGGTACATTCTGGTTCATAATGGATTTCCAAATATCCCATAATCATTCAATCTCCTTTTGTTTCTCTGATACGGCTTGCCTTGCCAGTGCAAGAGAGCCGATAGTCTGTAAAAAATCATGCCCCTTTGGTACAAGGGGAGTGTAAAACTCCGATATGACGCTCGTACCTACGTCACAATAGCCACGTCCCTTGATACGCTTCTGGAAGAACTGCTTCTTTACGTCGCTTCCGAAAAGCATACCGTAGCCAAGTTCGCTGATACGTCCCAAGCCCACACGGAAGTTGAAGTTATCTCTGATACCGTCGCTGAAATACTTTGCGTCGGGACGCTGGCAGGCGACAATGAGGAAATAGCCCGCCTGTCTGCCAAGCATGACGATTTTCTTTAACTGGCTTAAAAGGCTCATGCTTTCCTTTGTCCCCAGCATTTCCAAGAACGCCACATACTCGTCAAAGATAAGAAAACAGGGCGGTAAACCCAGATAGGCATAATTCTCTCCCGTCTTATAGTCAGGGTGGTGCTTCATTTCCTCGCTTCGTTGTACCATGCCCTCATAGAACGCATTGACACATTCAATCATATCTTCTTTGGTGTGGTACACGTTATCCATGACCGTACCCAAATCCGCAAGGTCAGCGTTCTTAGGGTCTAAGATGTAAAGCTGGGCGTTGGTCTGCAAGAGGGCTTCAATGATTGTAAGCAGGAAATAGGTCTTTCCACCGCCAGTCCCGCCACAGATAAGGGCGTGAGGAAGTGCGTCGTATTCCCATGTGAGGTTCTTCATCAGACGCAAGCCCCCGTTTTCAGCCTTTACCTCGTCAATCGTGATACGGTTCGCTATCATGTCATAGAGCAGGGTGTACTCGATATAGCCGTCATGGAGCGTCTTGTCGGTCAGCTCGCAGTAAAGCCCGCTTTCCAGCTTATCTTCCAGTCGCAGGAGCTGGTCTTGATACTTTCCCAAAGAGATTTCACAGCGGATATGGAGCAGTCCCGTGTCCATTTGATAATAGATTTTTGGAAACCAGACGATTTTTTCCCTTGATCTGCTCTGCAGGTCAGTGAAAAAACCGCTGTCCTGTACGGTCTGTGCTTCATACCACTTATTGTCCAGTATCATGCGGGAAAGCTTTTGACGGTGCAGGAGTTTCTTGAAGCTGTCATGGAAGAAGCGGTAATAAAGAAAAGCGACCAATGCACAAACACCAGTCGCTATCCCTATGGTTATGAAGTTGTATGTGGAAAGCGTCACGCCATTATCAAGTAAGCTGAAATGCTCCCAATCAGTACGCAGGAGCTGTCCCATGTTCAGTAGCAGGAGAACCGCCACGAACAGGAGCAGGAGCGTACCCGTACAGAAGCGGTACACAAGGTTCTTGTCGCTGGCTCTGATACGCTTTCCCTTGTATTTGTATAGGTTCATAAACACCCCTTTCTGGATATGGAAAAAGCGGTCAATCGTAAAGACCAACCGCTTGATTACTTATTTCTGATTTTCTACTATTTGTCCCCTGCTGATATGTGAGTCTGCTTTTGAGGTTGTGTAATTGATTATCTTTGTGAACCAAATCGGCAGGCTTGCGGAAAAAAGAAAACTCTTTCCCTGCTGTACTTGAAAATGTATATGCGGTTCGCTTGTGTTACCGCTATTGCCACAGCAGGCTATCTGCTGTCCCCGACATACTTTATCGCCTACATTTACACAAAAGCTGTCTTTTTTGATATGTGCTATGGTACTATATTCATGCTTTGTGTGCTGAATAACAATATAATTTCCTCTTACGTCAGAAGCACTACATAATACCTCTTGCTCCTCTGGGATAGGAGTATCTTCAAAAAGATTTTTGATTTCAACCACTATGCCGTCAGCAGGAGATAAAACAGGTTTTCCGTAGCAGAAATAATCAGATACGGATTTCCCGTCCCCATGAAATGTTTTTCCATTTTCCTCAACAAAAAAATCATACGCATATCGTTGATTGCAGATAGACCAAGAATGGGAAGTTTCTCTGTTTATTCCGCCGTTTGCCACAGTCCAGCACCCCGAAAATGGGAGACTATATAAAGTCTGTGGTTTATAATTACGGATATTAGGCAGAAAAAACAAGTTTCGTACATATATCACGGGTATTCCAATCAGCATACCTATATTCTGAGACAAGAATTTCAAGGCGATTGCTGTTTCATCTGTGCTTTCTGTCCGTATCACAATAATAAAAGATAGAACAAAATCTACAATCGCCAGCAGAAAAAACAGATAGAATAACCTCAATACTGGAATATCAAGAAATGTTCCAAGAAAACCTATCAATCCTAGCCAATACATCTTTTTTATGATTTTTGCGAAAGTTTCCACTAATTATCATCACTCCTATATTGCTTCGTTCTCATTATATAGGAGCTTGAAAAGGTAGGCAATACATATCAGCTTTTATCTGTTTATTTTTTCTGCTGTCCATGCGGAGCATGGTTCTGTGGATTTCCTGCGGGCTGACCGCCTTTATTTTTCAGTACAATGTCGTCTGCCTTGATGTACCATTCCACGTCTGCCCCTCGGTAGTTGGCGTTTGCCACCGTATCGGCAACAGGATTGATAAGCTCCACCTCTGCATTGTACGGATAATCCTTGACAGGGATTTCCGCTGGGATAGATACCTGTATCGTGCGTTCCTGCTGACTGCACTTCAAATCGTAAGTTCTACGCTTGATTTCCTCGCTGGTTGTCCCGTCCTCATTCTCTACTCGCACTTCATGTCTTAATGCGGAGAATTTCAGTACTCCAAACGTCTTTTCCTTATCTAACACAATTCCATTCGCTAATCTCATAATCTGATACCCCCTTTACTTGCTTTCCTCGGCTGGAAGCATATCATCAGCCGTTAAGATATAGTTAGTGTAGCCACGACCTCGCACGTTCTTTCCCTCGGCGGTAATCTTAGGATTGATGAGCTTTACTTTCTGCTCATACTTGAAACGCTTCTCCCCAGCCTTTGCGGGAAGCACCACGATAATGTCGTCGGCTCTCTGAATGTCGGAATACAGGTTATAGCTTCTCGTCACGGGGACAAAGCGACCATTGACACGCTGTTGCTCTACCTCATTTTCTCCTGCAAACTCCAAGTTACCAAAAGTCTGTGCCATGTCAGGCACGATATATTTCAATTTCATGTGTTCATACCTCATTTCTATAAAATCTGTTGATTATCAATGCTTTTATTCTGGCTGGTGGTGTGATACCCGTAAGCCCCCAGACCGTCAAGGGCAGGTAAATGCTTAAAAGCACCCTTGACTGTCTGTGTGCTTACAGGTGGGTGGCGGACAAGCCAGAATAAAGGGAAGCTCCGCCGTTTCCATGTATCGGCGGGGAACGTGATTTCTTCATCATCATAAGCAGACCGTCCGATTATGAACGTCTACGCTTGATGAAGTATGTTCCTGCCACGCCTGCACCAGAGAGAATAAGAAGCCCTAAGAATAAGGCAATGTTTGTGTTATCGCCTGTCTTTGGAGCGTCTGTTGTCTTGCTCGGTGTATCTGGTGTGGTCGGCTGTTCCGGCTCTGTTGGTTCTTCCGGCATTTCTGGTACTTCTGTGATTGTCACCGTCTGCCCGTCGTCCTCAATGTCCTTATGCTCTGTAACCTTAGTCGGTTCGTCTGGATTGCTCAAATCGTATAATTCCTCAAAGGTCACAAGTTCTTTTCCGCCAAGCTCGGAAGCGTCGAATGTAAAGGCAATCTGGACTTCCATGCTTTCACTGTCGGCAGTAAAAGTATAATCATTCTCGACACGCTCTCCGTTGATGATAAGCTCTGCGTTTTCGTCCTTAGTCATCTGCCAGCCTTTAAGCTGATACTTAGTGCCGATTTCCAAGCCGTCAAGGGTAACAGTATCAATGATTGTCACGTCTTTTCCAGCTTCAATCTCTTTCTTTCCGTCCTCGCTGGTCGCTGTGGTATGGATAGAGATGATACGCTCTGTGATAAGCACCGTCTGTCCCTCGTCGTCAATGTCCTTGTGTTCAGCCACTTTTACAGGCTCGTCCTCATTGGAAAGGTCGTAAAGTTCCTCAAAGGTCACAAGGTTCTGACCGCCCAGAGAAGAAGCGTTGAATGTGTATTCTATTTCAATCTTCATTTCCTCGCTGTCGGCTGTGAATGTGTAATCACTTTCCACACGCTGACCGTCGATAAGAAGCTCGGCGTTTTCCTCTTTCAACATCTGCCAGCCTTTCAACTGATATTTTGTGCCTTTTTCCAGCCCGTCAAGCGTAACCGTGTCAACGATTGTTACCTCTTTACCAGCCACGATAGACTTCTCGCCGTCTTTGCCTGTGGCTGTGGTATGGATAGTGATTTCTTTCTCGCATTCATCAGTCAGTGTCCCTAAATCAACGGTCACATTGTTTCTGGACACCACGATTTCAAAGGCAGGGATAAGCTCAAAGCCTTTGTTGCCCTCACAGCGTAATTCTTCAATGATATAGGTATCGTAAATCAAAGCACCTTTGCTGTCGTCAGGCTCGCTTGTTCCAAACCAGATACCGTCCTCGCTGGTCTTTCCTGCGTTGGTGTTGTTCTTATGGGAAGCCCAGTCAGAAGAAGTAGAGAACTGTCCGTTATCATCAGTTACGATAATGTGGCTCTCACCTGTGGTCTTGCTGGTGATCCTAAACGGAACTCCCGCAAGACGCTGGTGTGTACCAGCCCCAATCTTGACACCCTCAAGGTCGCCACGCTTTACTTGATTGTAAATGGAAGTGTCCGTACCTGTAAGGTCAACGATTTTTCCGTCCTCTGTGATTTCAAATTCAATCGGTTTCGCACCGTCCGTCAGATAGCCCTCTGGAGCTTTGCTTTCCTCGATACGGTATTTCCCGTAAGGTAACAGGTCGGCAGAAGTAGAAGCCACGCCCTCAATGTCGGTAAGGATTGTTTTTACCACTTCATTCTTGCTGTAAAGTTTCCCCTCGACAAGTACAGCGTTGTCATTCAGAGAAATGATTTCAAATTCAGCGTCTTTCAAAGTCGCACTTCCTTGACCTTTGGTATCGCTGGTTTCTAAATCTCTTTTCTGGATTTTTACACCGCCACGGATAACCTTGTCTGATACATGGTACTGATTGCTTCCAGACAGTACGGCAATGTCGCCGTCCTCGGTAATCTGTGTAAGGTACATTCCTTTAATCTGTTCCTCGCTTCCGTCAGTCTGCATATATGCACCGTCAAGAAGATAGCCGTTAGGAGCTTTCGTTTCCTCAACCGTCAGCGTTCCTAAAGGAAGCACGTTCTTTCCGTCCTGTGTATAGAAGCTGTCCCCAGATACCTTGTATTCATCAGAAAGGCGGGAAACATAATGGATAGTGCCGTCGCTGTCCTTTTCAGCGATTGTCTTTGTCACCCATGTCTTTGTAGGCTCGCTAGGAAGATTATCAGCGGTATAGTGTCCCGCATAGAATTTCCATGTGAACTCCGCACCCTCTAGGGAAGCGTCGCCCTGTGGAGCGTCTTTCTGTGTTTCCATGTCAATCTTGAAAAGCTCGATAAGGGTATCTGTGACCTTTGGCGTATCGGATACATTGAGTGTCGCTGTCTTGCCAGCTTCCACATTTAAGGAATAGACAGTGCTGTCCACCTTATAGCCAGCAGGAGCAGAAAGCTCTTTGATGTAGACTGTGCCAGCCTTTACTTCCACGGTATCAGTATTTCCGCTGTTATCAGTCGTAAGGGTGGCAAGCTGTTTCGTACAGTCCTTATCAGAATAGACACCATAAGTCGCACCAGCGATAGAGTAAAGCCCGTTCCCATCGGTAATGCTGGCATTACTGGAAGTCTTTTTCAATGTGGCATTTCCAACGGCAAGTTTCGCCCAGAACTGTCCAATGTCCTGTCCCTCGCCAGAGTAGATGTAACCGCCACATTCATAGCGTTCCTTGTTCTCGCTGGCAAAGGCTTTCGCCCCAGCGTAAACCTCGTCCTGTATAGCTTTTGGAATTTCATCATAGGAAGCTCTGACGTTATCGCATTGCCAGCCAAGATGAACACTCAATCTCTGCCATACGACGCACTGTTTCAAAAGATAGATATGCTGACTGCTCAATCCGCTGTGGCTCTGCACATACTGATTAACATACTCGATTGAGAGGGCAACATCTGAAATCTGGTCGTAGCTCATGCGTGTGCTTGCGTCGGCTCTGGTCTTATAACCGTTGCGGAAGTTGGTGTTAATATCCACGCAGAAAGCGTCCTCGCCCTCAACGGTCATGTGTCCCTCATTGAATGTCGAACCGATAGAACCGTCATTCATTACTTTTTCAACGATACCGACACGCTCGGCACTTTCTGTCCAGTATTGCTTCTCGGAAGCGTGGACTGCCGTTGTCGGCAAAGCGGTAACGATAGTCGCAAAGGCAAGGAAGCCTGTGGCTAATCGCTTCAATATCTTTTTCATAGCTTTTAAAATTCTCCTTTCGTTTGGATATAGAAAAAGCCGTCCATTTCTGAACGGCTGGAAATAGAAAAGGAACGTCAATATCGGCGTTCCATAATCTACTTGCGATATTCAATTTTTGTTTTTCAATACTGATGTGCTGTACCATATCTTTGCAAATCTGGGATTTCTAACGTATCAAGGCTCATTCAATGGTAGTAAAATCGTAGTAATTTGAAGTATTTCAATCCTTGAATGTGCTGATAAGTACAGTGTTTTAGCGGACAATCAGATTTTTAGTTGGTTTTTGATGTAAAAAATTAAAAAAAATTGATTTTTTGTCAGCAGTTCATTGCGCACACCGTATCAAATAATCACATATGCTCTGAGCATACTGACAGTCGGAGTTTGTCTACGGTCTGAAGCGGGGATATGCTCCCCGCTTTTTTATATTACAAAAATTTTTCAAGCCTTTCTTTAACTCTCTTCTCGCCTAATATCTGTTGAATTTCCCAAACGTCAGGTGACTGGCTGCGACCCATGAGAGCTATCCTTATGACAGTGCTCACATGGCCCACGTGACCTTTGTATTCTTCAGGGTGCTTTTTATAATCTTTAGGTTTGGCAGCGTATCCCATATCGGAAGCTATATTACGAATCTTGTTAAACCAAGTTTCTTGGTCATCGGCATGGTCATAAGAGTCAAGATACCGGGTGATTATTTCTTTGACATCACCGGCCGCCTCGGCAGGCATTTCATCCTCGATCTTAAACATATCGTCAAAGAAATAGCTTATGTTTTCAACCATTTGTTGGGCATAAATGTGATCTTTTCTAGGCTTGGTTTCGTTTCGCCCTATGTCTAAAATGCGTATGAGATAATCCATGTCATCGAAGAAAGAAGTGGACTCTTTCAGCTCAGGCTTGAACTCGTCAGCCCAGCTTTCAAGAAACGAAGCTAAATCAGATGCTTTTATGCGGAGCAGAACTTCTTTGCTTACGTCGTTGAGCTTATTCAGATCAAACAAAGCCCCGGAATTGCTCATCTTTTCAGTGGTAAATTCAAATTCATCTATATCAGCATTAGGATTGGCAAGACGCCATTCTTCAAAGTTAGAATTTAGGATAGTAAGCAGGTACTCTCTTACGGCAGCCGGATGATATCCCAGTCTGCGATAATAGTCCAGAGAAAGTTCAGGATCCTTTCTTTTGGAGAGCTTGCGCTTATTACCGTCCTCTCCGATTTTCATCAATTGAGCCGTATGGCAGTACACAGGCGGCTCCCAGCCTAGTTTTTCAAACAGTTCTATGTGTATAGGCAGAGACGGAAGCCATTCAGCTCCTCTTACCACATGAGTTGTTCTCATAAGATGATCATCTATAACGTGGGCAAAATGATAGGTAGGTATTCCGTTGGCTTTAAGCAGAACGGTATCCTGATCGTTATAAGGCATGTTTAGTTTGCCCCTTATAGCGTCTTCTATTTCGAATCTACGAATTTGATCCTCCGGAAGGCTCATATCTCCATCGGATTTGAGTCTTATTACATAAGGAAGACCGTCAGCCAGTTTTGAAGATATTTCTTCCAATGTTAGATTGCGGCTTTTAGCCCATTTTCCGTATATGCCTGGAGTCTGTTTTGCAGCTTCCTGTTCAGTCCTTATTTGGTTGATTTCATCTTCTGTAAGAAAACAAGGATATGCTTTGCCCTCAGCAATTAACTTTTTTGCAAAGCATTGATATATAGGACCGCGTTTGCTCTGAACATAGCTGCCGTAATCTCCGGTCTCGCCGGTTTCGGTAGCGCCTTCGTCAAAGTTTATGCCAAAGAAATTCAGAGAATTGATGATTATATCTACAGCGCCTTCCACATATCTCTTGTCGTCAGTATCTTCTATTCTCAGTAAAAAGATCCCCCCTGATTGATGAGCAAGCCTTTCGTCTGCAAAAGCCCCAAACAGGTTACCGAGGTGAATAAAACCTGTCGGGCTTGGACCTAACCTTGTCACTTTGGCTCCCTCAGGCAGGGAACGGGCAGGGAACATAGCTTCGTATTCCTCAGGACTTTTTTTCACATCAGGAAAAAGCATGTCCGCAAGTTTATTGTAATCCATTTATAAAAACCTCCTGGTTATAATCCGCAAAAGTATTATATATGCAAAAGTATGAAATATCAAGATTTTGGGAAAATAAAAGATATCAAAGGAGGAGCGAAATGTACGAAAAATATTTGGAAATTTTGAGGAGAGACCTTCCTCTCGGAGAAAGCTTTGATATCTTGGAAAGAAAGTTCAGGATAGGAGGGCGAAAGGCGTCTATGTTTTTTACCGACGGATTGACCAATGGGCAAAATGCCCAGTTTGTGCTTAACTATCTTTTGAGTATTAAAAAAGCAGATATGGATGAGATTAAAGACAGCAAACAATTTTTAGAAGAAAAGCTTCCATTCTTAGACAGCAACGTGATAGACCCTAAGACGGGACTGGAGGAAGACAGAGAAGATGCGTCAAAATGGTCGAAGAGTATGATAGAGGACTGCTGCCGGCAAGCAGAACAGAAGATGTATTCAGGGCTCACTCTTTTGACAGTAGAGGGTATGAATAAACTTTTTTTTATGGATATGAGAAATTATCCTTCCAGGTCGGTAGATGAGCCGGAAAAGGAAAAATCGCTGCGTGGTGCCAAGGACGGGTTTACGGAAAACATGATGGAAAATATCAGTTTGATAAGACGCCGCATCAGAGATAACAATCTCATAGCGGCTTATTATCCCGTTGGAACCATCAGTAAGACTGACGTGGTGGTGGCTTATATGAAAGATAAAGTCAATAAAGATTTACTTGCTAAGCTGGACAGAGAGATAAAAAATCTTGATGCAGAAAGTTTGACTGTGGGAGATCAAAGTCTTTTGGAAAGACTTTTAAAATCCATGGGTGCATATAATAAACTTAATCCTTTCCCGAGAGTGAGATATTCTCAGAGACCCGATATAATAGCAGCCCATATAACAGAAGGAAAAATAGCTATAATAGTAGACAATTCGCCTACAGTAATGTTGCTTCCGGTAGGTATATTTGATTTTTTACAAGACATTGATGACTACTATTTCCCTCAAGTTACAGGAAATTATTTTAGATTACTTAGAACTTTTAATTTTCTTGTCATATTGTTCCTTACACCTATATATATGTTGATAATAGAGTATGAGGAATTTACTCCCGAAATTTTAAAATTTTTCGTTCCTGAAGAAGATTTTGCTGTACCAATATTATTACAATTCATATTGTTGGAAGTGGCAATAGATGGTCTGAAATTAGCATCGTTGAATACACCTGAATCTCTCGGCATGTCTCTTTCTGTCATTGGCGCCCTTATACTGGGAGAATTCAGCGTCAATTCAGGCTGGTTCATACCTCAAACAATACTTTGCATGGCGGTAGTAGCATTGGCCAGTTTTACTCAACCCAGCATTGAATTAAGTTACGGAACTAAATTTTCCAGGGTGCTTATGATTCTTGGAGCAGGGCTGTTTGGAGCCGTAGGATTCATTGCAGGAGCGGTGGTAGCGGTTATATTCCTTGCAACTACCAAGACTCTCTCAGGTGATTCATATCTTTATCCGTTGGCACCTTTTAAATGGAAAGCATTAAAAAGATTGCTTTTTCGCAGTGAGAAGTGATATAATATTTAAACATCTTGTAAATATGGGGGTTAAATATGGCAAGAATCTTAAAGAAAATCCCGAATTTTAAGCTTCCGAAGTATCAAATGAGGGATATAGATGAAATAGAAGAACTAAATATTGAATATACACCCGAAGAGCTGGAAAAACTGAGAAAAAAGAACGAAAAAAATGGAAAAGGCCAATGTTATCCGGGGACTGAATATAAAACAGTAAAAGAGTTTTTTGACAGAAGCACCAAAGAATTTGCTAACAGACCGTTTATAATTGAAAAATTCAACAGAAAAGCAGGTTTTGAAGAGATAACTTACGGCAAGTTTAGAGAAGATGTGTTAAACTTGGGTACAGGTCTTACCAGGGCCTTTAAGCTTAAAGGAGAAAAAATTCTTATCATAGGAGAAACCACATATCAGTGGTATGTTTCCTATATGGCAATGTTGGGAGGCGTAGGCATAGCAGTACCTACTGATAAAGAATTGCCGGATAACGAGCTTGAAAACATTATAAAGAGGTCTGACGCCGCGGCAGTCATCTTTTCACCGAGAAAAAAGGATCAGATAAAAAAGGTGGCCAATCATTGTCCCGGCGTGAAATACTTCATGGAAATGTATTCCAACGAAAAGCTTGAAGGAAGATTTGTAGGCCTTAACCATGTGATGGAAGAAGGCAAATTCCTGATGGATATGGGGTGCACGGATTATACAGATATAGAAATCGACCCTGACGCTTTTGCTGTGCTTATATTTACCAGCGGAACGACTTCCGCAGCAAAAGGCGTTATGATTTCCAATACGAATTTGGCATATAATATAAATTCAGTAACACCATATGTAGCAGTCACATCGGAAGACAGATTATTCTCCGTCCTTCCGCTGCACCATACCTATGAGTCTACTATAGGCTTCCTTTATCCTATGTCGGTGGGAGCCTCCATTGCGGTTTGCCAAGGGCTAAAACATATAGCCAATGATTTGAAAGAAACGTCACCGACAGCCATAATAGCTGTGCCTCTGTTGATAGAATCGCTGTACAAGAAGATAATACAAGGAATCGAAAAAAGCGGCAAGGCTTCCGCGGTAAAGTCCATGATTTCACTGACCAACGGTCTTAAAAATCTCGGAATCGATGTCAAGAGAAAAGTATTTAAAGATATCTACGCTAATCTGGGCGGCAGACTGCGTATAGTAGTTTCGGCGGCAGCTCCGATAGACGGAAAAGTGGGCAGATGGCTGGAAGATATAGGAATAACTTTCTTGCAGGGATACGGACTTACGGAGACTGCTCCGATTGCGGCTCTTACTCCGGATTGGGATACAAGAGTCGGATCTGCCGGAAAATCTGTAATCTGGGATGAGATCAAGATTTCTAATCCAAATGAAAAAGGAGAAGGCGAAATTTGGATAAAAGGCAAGACAGTAATGCTGGGATACTATGAAGACCCGGAGGCTACGGCAGCAGTAATGCATGATGGTTGGTTTAATTCCGGTGATATAGGCTATATGGACGAGGATGGATTTATTTATATAACAGGAAGAAGTAAAAATGTCATAGTTACTCAAAACGGCAAAAATATTTATCCGGAAGAAATAGAAACATTGCTTTCAAAAGTTGATGAAATAGCTGAAAGTATGGTATATGGCAAAGAAGTGGCCGGTGAAAAAGAATTGATCATCACTGCCAGAGTAATTCCAAATTATGAGAAAATAGAAGAACTTCATGGCAGCGGTCTCGGCGAAGATGAGATTTACAAGATCATATGGGAACAGATTAAGAAGGTCAACCGTAAACTGAGCAATTACAAAACCGTAAAAAGGCTTGAGATAAAGGAAGACCAGTTTGAAAAGACCAGCACTTTGAAGATTAAACGTTATGCTGAACTGGCTAAAGACGCAGCCGTTAAAAGCGGCGAAGATTTCGGCGAGCCAAAAGATGAGGAGACAAAGTAGAGTGTAAATTACGTTTGCTGCTTTGCAGGATTAAATTTTATATTAAAAACATAAAGTGGCTGCCTCATGGGCATAGCGTCCGGAAAATCAAACAAAAGACGCGTGTTGCCGGTTGGATATATACCAAGGCAACACGCGCGGCAAAAGCTATTATATCTCAGGTATAACCGGTTGCGAGTAATAAATGTAAGTAAGTCTGATGGAGAAAATATCAAGAACCATGATATTACCGGTGGTGATTTCTTGCAATAATATAAAATTGCTTCCGATGCCTACAAGAAATCCAAAACGGTCCTGTATGGTATTGGAGCCGATAAGCTGCTCAATACGCATGTATCTGCCTATTTGGGTACGAAGGAAGCCGTTAAGTGACTGGATTGCGTCATAAGATATTTCTTCATCATATCCGTTAGGCGTCATAGGCGCTTGCGGTGTGACAATTGATGGCTCTGAAACAGACCCGCCCAATGAGACATTACTCATATACTTGGTCATTTGAGAATATGGAAGGGAACCAAATTGAGACCATTGAGGATTTGTCTGTCGCCTTATTCCGGTATTGCTGTTTTGGACTTGCATATTTTGGTCTTCTATGCCAGAAGACTGAACTGGTATGTATTCTTTCTTGTCGTCTGTAGTGATGCCGGACGAAACTTCTGCATTTGCCGGAGCTACTTGCGACGCTGGTGCAAAATCTTCCAACTGTATCCTGTCGCCTACGGAGACGTTACCGGATTTTATCATCTTAGGTGTGACGGTGTTATTACAGCACGGTGCCATAAGTTACCTCCTGTTAATTAAATTTAAGTATTTGCATAATAACTGGTAGGCGCATAGAAGCAATGGTTCCCTATCCTATTATGGATAACTCCAACACGTGTAGGAAAATATGTAGGACATGTGTCACTGTATGGATTGAAGAAAAAAAGGGAATTGTCTACGCCCAGCAGCCTGCCTCCTGCCATTGCCCAGTCTACTATCTGGTAATGAATGTCGGTAGGAGTCATGTTGTATACATTTTGAGGGTTATAAGAACCCGCAACAGATTCACGCATGCAAGTGAACTGCCCTGGCTGTGTTATGATGGCTCTCACATCACCGCCATTGCCTATGCGGCTAAATTCTCCCTCAGTGGCGGTGGCCCTGTTCATAACTACCGTAGCAACTGCAGCCATGCCGTATTCGCCTTCTCCCCCTGCTTCACATTGAATAAGGCGCGCAAAAAGTTCTCTAGTATCTAATGCCATAGCTTACCTCCACGAACTAATATCATTTTATGACATATAAATATAAAAGGTGATTAGTATTGACTAAAAAAAGTTTTTTTGTATAATTAAGTTTGGTATAAAAATATTTTATATTTTGTTTAAGGGGTATTAATAAAAGGGGCATTAAATGAAGAACAGGGTTTTAGATTTTGCTTTATTCGTAGAAACGTTTATAGCATTGGTAATAATGGAGACTCTGCTGAAGAGCTTCACGATAGGTTTTGAAGACAGCAGACACATTGTCTCGGAAATAATCATAGTTGTAGCTGTGTGCGCTTCAGTCGCAGCATTTTTGTTTTTTATAAGAATCTTAGCCAAGGACAAGGCAGGCAGAATATTGTATGCCGTCATGATGGGCATCATCATACTTCTTTTTTTATCTCAGTTAGTATATTACGGTATATTCTCAACCTACTTCACTTTTTATTCTTTGTTCCACAGCGCGCAAGTAACTGAGTTTATGGGAACTATTTTTGACGCAATTTGGAATGTTAAATTCCAGATGTTAGCCATACTTGCAGTGGGAATAACAGCCAATGTGACCGCAATAAACTTTGATGCCGGAAACAGTTGGAAAAAAGACGATTCAAGAAGAAAAATCATACTGGTTATCGCAGCTCTTGTGTGCGTGCTGTCATTTGGCATAGGTCTTATGGTAGGCTCAATAAAGGACGATGATCCGCAGTCTCCATACCAAGCCCTTTACGGTGTAGGCGAGATTCAATCATCTGTCAGATGCTCAGGCTTGATGGGAGCTATGGCAGTGGACTTTTGGAAGCTGGCGACAGATTTTGAACCGGATGTAGATGATGAGGTAGTATCAGAAGTAGAGCCGGAAGCCGGCGACAATGTTATAGAGGGGCTTGACTTTGAAAATTTAGCGTCTGAAGAAGATGACACTACAATAAAAGCAATGCATCTTTATTTTGGAAGTGTTGAACCTACCGAGAAGAATGATAAGACAGGAATTTTCGAAGGTAAAAATTTAATTTTTATTACAGCGGAAAGCTTTACCGATTTTGCTATAGATCCGGTGTATACGCCGACTTTATATAAACTTTTTACAGAAGGATATAATTTCACCAATTTTTATAACCCTATATGGGGTGTAAGCACTTTAGACGGAGAATATGTAAATTTGCAGAGCCTAATTCCTAAGCCGGGCGTATGGTCCATGAAGGAATCGGCCCATAATTATCTTCCGTTTACTTTAGGGAACCAATTTTCAAAGATTGGATACGCAACTAAAGCATATCATGATCACAGTGTATATTATTATGACAGAGACGTATCTCATCCAAACTTAGGATATGATTTTAAAGGTCAGGGGCGAGAATATTCCTTTAAAAAAACTTGGCCTGAGTCTGACTTGGAAATGATAGATAAGACTACATCAGATTTCCTTACGCCTGATGAAAACGGAGAAATACAACCTTTCCATGTCTATTATTTAACGGTTAGCGGACATCTGAACTATAATTTTTATGGCAATGATATAGCAAAGAAAAATAAAAAGCTTGTAGAAGATATGGATATGTCGGCGCCATGCAGAGCTTATATGGCGGGAGAGATAGAGCTGGACAGAGCCATGGAACTTTTGCTTTCCAGGCTTGAAGAAGCAGGAGAACTGGACAACACGGTAATAGCATTAGCCGGAGACCATTATCCTTACGGGCTTGAAACATCGCAGATAAGCGAATTCAGAGGACATAAAGTTGATGAAGAGTATGAGATATATGAAAGCGCATTTCTTTTGTGGACCCCGGACATGGAACCGGAAACCGTGGATAAATTATGCAGCAATATGGATATTTTACCTACTCTTTTAAACATGTTCGGATTCGAATATGATTCAAGATTATTTATGGGTAAGGACATATTCAGTCCATCTGAGGGGTTTGTAGTTTTTAAGGATAAAGATTGGATAAGCGAAAAAGGAAAGAGAAGTCAGCTGCTTGGGGAAGATGATGAATATGTCAGGAAGATGGATAGAAAAGTAGCGCAGATGTTTAACTTCTCGGCGCTCATACTTGATAAAGATTACTACAGTTATTTGAAAGATGCATAAAAAGAACGAATATGATGAGTTAATATAAAAAGATACCGTTCTTGCAGCAACGGTATCTTTTTTGGTGGTTTAGAAAGTAAAACCTGTTGTAACCAGGTAACATGTAACAAAGCTGACATCTTTTATGTTTTTATTTTATCTGTCTCCATTGATATTGTAAAATACAATATTATCATATATAATATTTAATTGATTCAATAATTACTGAGGTGTTTAGTGT
>UQEW01000046.1 GCA_900540145.1 uncultured Eubacteriales bacterium | reverse complement strand
CATTTCGGCCGACATCCATGGTTCAGAGTCAGGCTGGACAACAGGCTCGTCGAAATCTCCCGAAAAATGCCATGTTCTGTCGTGCAGTGTCGAAAATTGTCGCATTTCTCAACAAGCTTTCTATTACACTTTCCCTATTATTACAAAAAACACCCACGAAATTGAAGAAAATCTTCAAAATCGTGGGGATTTGACCCACTTTTTCTAAAGAAAAAAAGAAATCGTGGGTTTTTGCTGCAGCAAGACGAATTTCGACATAGATTCAGAGCCTGCTGATGTAAAACTTTTCAAAAAATTGATTTTTTGTCAGCAGACCATTGCGCAGAATGTAACAGACACCTTCTCAGGATGCGCCAGACACCTTCTCAGGATGCGCCAGACACCTTCGCAGGCATCGACAGTCCCTTTTAGTAATAATTCTGTTATCTCATCTAGATATATACGACTTCTCCGCTTCGCTCCCATCCATAGCCGCCCATCTTGGCCAGCTTATTATGAAAATCATCGCTTTTAAGCACCTGAATGAAGGCTTGCACCTCAGGAAGCTGAAGGGAATCCCGCCTAATAGCAAAATCATACTCTTCCGGTCCCACTTCTATGAAATCCAGATTCATAGCTTTAGCCGCCGATTCGATGCCCATACCGGCATCTATATCCTCCTTTGCTACGAGAGCTGCCACCGCCATGTGAGTGGTGGCCTCTTTGTCATATCCATCAATCTGTTCAGGGTTTATGTTCAGTTCCTTCAGTTTATAGTCCAGCAATACTCTGGTCCCGGCTCCCTTCTGGCGGTTCACATATCTGCACCTTATCAAATCCTCAACGCCTTTTATCCCCAACGGATTTCCTTTTTTCACCATTATGCCCTGGATTCTTGTCACTCCTTTGATGAGAGCCATCTTTGTATCAGGGAAAAGCTCTCTGATATACGATACGTTATATTCTCCAGTTTCCATGTTGAGAAGGTGCGTCGGCGCTATAGTGGTTTCACCTCTCTTGAGAGCCATAAGCCCAGCCATGCTTCCCACATGAGAGCTGGACAAACTTATTTTATCTGCTATGATGTCCAATATTAAATCATGGCTTCCTATGGAAACCAATGTGTTTCCCAGTTCTTCCAAAGACTTGTAAAGCTCTATTTCCACTTCATCGCCTGCCTCGAAGCCCTCGCTGTTTTGCGGTATTATGCAAAACCCATCGGCTTTTACCAGGCTCATAGCAGCTCCTGCGCCTCTGGCCAGCGGCGAAGCTACTATTCTGTCTCCTACCTTACCGGCTCTCATCCTTACATACTCCTTATGCTTTAATGAGGAAACCAGTCTCTTGGATAAAACAGCTTTAACGGTGTTTCTTGAGAAAGTCTTCCTGCCGCTCATCATGTTTAATACCGGCGTAACGAAATTTTCAAAATCAATATACGCAGATACCGGATATCCGGGAAGCCCGACGACAGGTTTATTTTCTACTATTGCCAGGATTACCGGTTTTCCGGGTTTTATGGCTACACCGTGCACCAGCACTTTTCCTATTTCTCTAAGCACGTGCACCGTATAATCGTCTCTGCCTGCGCTGGAGCCTGCGTTTACTATTACCATGTCGTTTTCGGAAAGAGCAGACATGATTTGTCTTTTTATCTTATCATAGTCGTCTTCGACTACCGGATAAACCTTAGCCTCTCCTCCTGCTTCCGTCACCATTCCCTCAAACATGTATGAGTTAGAATCTATTATGCTGCCATTATCGGCTGCAGAGTCCTCATCCTGTCCCGGGTTTTTTCTCACTATCTCAGTTCCTGTAGGAATTATGCCGACTTTAGGTTTGGTAAATACCCTTATCTTATCGTTGCCGCCGGCTATGGCAGCCGCTATGTCCACAGGTCTCAGCAGGTGACCGGTTGGAATCAGCATTTCGCCTTCAACTATATCTTCTCCGATAGGTCTCACATGCTGCCAAGCAGGGGCTGCCTTAGTTATCTTGATATGAGTGTCATCTTCTATCATTACATCTTCTGCCATTATTACTGCATCATATGGAAGATGTATCGGATCTCCGGTATCTATTTCTATATAATCCTTTCCTTCCTGAAGAATAAGTGGATTATTTTCTGAAGCCTGTTTTGTATCAGCTGCCCTTACAGCTATTCCGTCCATGGCCGCCGCATTGAAGAGAGGAGAGCAGCAGCAAGCGTATACTGCCTCTGACGTAACTAGCCCAAGACATCGGGATGTTAATTTCGTTTCCGTCTGAGGTTTTATTATTTCACTTAGTTCTCGTGTATATATTTCTATAGCCTCCTCTACAGGCCTTGTGTTCAAATAAAGATTTCTTTTGCTCATGTTTTCCCTCGATTGAATTTTTTATGTTCCGATCATGTCATGTGACAGCGTATTTCCTCATGGTCAAAACAGAATGGTCAAAACATAAACACCTGCACGTTTTGGCCTTTTTTCAATCCTTCCTGATTTTTATCTATGATTATATAGCCGTCCGCCCTGCTCATGGTATAAATCATTCCCGACTTTCCCAATACAGGCTGAGCGATGTTTTCCTCCCCACTGCTGATAAGATTTACCAGCTGAAAGGTTTTTCGGCCAGGTGAAGAAGGTATATTGACATTTATTTGTGCCCAAACGCTGACAGACCTGTCCTGTCCCGTCTTTTCCCTCCAAAGACCGCCTACTATCAAATCAAACAGCATCAATGCCGCCACAGGATGGCCTGGTAGTCCGACAATAACAGACCTGCTTGGTATGTCTACGCCCAATATGGTCGGTTTTCCCGGCTTTACGGCGATTCCATGGGTAAATACTCCGCTGCTGGCAGCCTTATCTATTATTTCCACCGTTATATCTTTGCGGCCTTTGGAACTTCCCCCGGAAATAACGATTATATCGGCTTTTCCTTTGGCGTCTTCAACAGCGCCGGCCAATTCATCTCTGCTGTCTCTTACTCTTGCGATTCCTGCAGTTTCAAATCCAAACTTTGCCGCCATACCGGCAATTCCATAAGAATTTACGTCTCTTACCTTACCGGGAATCGATTCTTCTTCCGGTCCCAAAAGCTCGTCTCCCGTGGAAATTATGAACACCTTCAGCGGCTTATACACCTTGATTCTATTCCTGCCCAGTGCTGCCAGCAATCCCATGTCCTGAGCTTTCAATCTATGTCCTCGAAGCAGGACTGTTTCGCCCTTTTTAACGTCCTCGTCATCGGCCGCAACATTGCTTCCCGGCGCTTCACTCTTATATACCGCCAATTTAGTGTCGGAAGACTTTTCACAGTATTCTTCCATCACTACTGCATCAGAACCTTTTGGAAGCATGGCGCCTGTAGGAACATAAACGCATTGTCCTGCACTTATTTCCATATCTGCAGGGTTTCCCATCTGAACTTCCCCAACGATTTCAAGAAACCCGGGTATGCTTTCTCCAGCGCCTTGCACATCTTGAGAGCGTACAGCATAGCCATCCATTACCGACCTGACAAAACCAGGTATGTTTTCTTCTGAAACGATGTCTTCTGCCAAAGTTCTTCCGAAGCTATGAAAAATATCACACTCTTCTGTTTCGATTGTGATTTTCTCCGCTTCTCTTGTTAATTTGGACAAAGCTTCTTCTAAATCATCCACTTTCAAAAGTTCCATCCCATTTCTCCTTTTAACCCTTTGGTTAAACCTCTGGCACGCCTAAAACTTCTATATCGTTGCCCTCACTTATTTCTCCGCCTTCAATTACTTTAGCAAAGATTCCTTCCTGAGGCATTATGCATCTGCCCATGGCTTTTCCTATGGCGCATCTTTCGTGACATTCTTTTCCTATCTGGGTCACCTCAAGCAAAACATTATTTATCTTAAGCAGGGTCCCTACAGACAACGTTCTCAGCTTTATTCCCTCTGTGATAAGATTCTCGCCGAAGCTTCCATCCTGCACTTTGGCGCCTTCCGCTTTGAAAGCCTCTATTTCTTCATATGGCAGCAGGCTGACTTGTCTATGCCAGTTACCTGCGTGAGCGTCGCCTTCCAATCCGAAGTTTTGTATTGCCATAGCCCGCCCTACGCTGGTCTTAGCCGTTCCCTTTTTTTCACTGATACATACGGCTCTTATCTTACCCATTACACGACTTTCCTCCTTGAATTAAATTATCCTTCAGCAGGTATTGTACCACACATGTCTGATTTTGCGAATACATTAAACTATCTGCCTGCGTTGTATCTGCCTGCGTTGCGTCTGCCTGCGTTGCATAAAAGCGGCAAAAGTAATATCCTTTCTCCGTCTTGACACGAAACAATAGTGGCAGTTAAAATTAAAAATGTCAGCAAATTATAAAGTCGATTAATCACATTTAACGATGCTACTTTTTTAATATCAAGGAGAAAATATGAGAAAAGTCAATCTTCACACACACACATGCTTTTGCGACGGCAAAAATACACCTGAAGAAATGGTAATTTCGGCTATAGAAAAAGGAATGGACGTACTTGGCTTTTCCGGCCACAGCTCATCATCCTTTGACGGAGAGGGGTGCATTCCTGACTGTGACATACCGAAATACAAAGCGGAAATAAATCGTCTCAAAGAAAAATACAAAGATGACATACTGATACTCTGCGGCATAGAACAAGATTATTATGCCACCCAGCCGGCAGAGGGGTTTGACTATATAATAGGTTCGGTACATGCTTTCCACAAAGACGGTCTGGATATGAGTCCTGCTTCTTTTGTATTCGTAGATTACAATATATCGCGGCTGGAACATGCTATTGAAAATTTTTACCACGGTGACGCAGTTTCCCTGGCAGAGGATTATTTCGAAAAAGTTTCTCATGTGGTAGAGGTAACCAAGTGCGATATAATAGGCCATTTTGACCTTATTACCAAATTTAATGAAAAAGAGCGTTTTTTTGACGAAAATAACCCGCGGTACATCGCTGCAGTTGATAAGGCCTTGAGACGTTTGCTTAAGACAAAGGCCATATTTGAGATAAACACAGGCGCCATGGCAAAGAATTTGAGGACTGTTCCTTATCCTTCCGAGTCCATACTTAAAAAGATAAATCAAGGCGGAGGAAAAATCATTCTGTCCAGCGACAGCCATTGGACGGATACTGTGGATTTCGCCTTTGCTGAAGCAAGAAAACTGGCAAAATCGTGCAGATTCACCAGTTTGGTTACTGTAGATGAAAAAGGAAGATTTATTGAAGAGGAAATAAAATGAAAAAATTAATTGTGCTTCAGCAATCTTATTGATTATTATCATAGGGTTAATCATCTTTTTTCAACGCGTAACAACGCAAGGACAATGAAAAATCCAGCGATAAGGAAACTTCCGAGCAGGCTGTAATAAGTGATGAAGCAGAGGCTCTACCATTCCTTCCCGCACCTTTTGTAAAGCTGTTACTTTTTCTTTTCCATTTTTTGGCTGCGCCCGGCGAAAAAGCCGGCACAAGGTATTCTTTCATACCATACCGGCATGTTATTAGATGAATTATCGGCTTTTCATTAAAGGCAGCAATCCAGCCCTCCGGGTTAAAATGTAAGACCACCCAATTAAGAGTTCCCCCTGAAGTGCTCCAGATTGAAGAGCGCCCCTTGAAGTGCTCCAGATTGAAGAGCGCCCCTTGAGATGTTGTAAGATTTTTAAAAAATCTCAAATATTACAACATTTTTGCCTTCCATAAGAGATTTATGTGTATTTATATCGGGCGATGTTGTATATTTTCGGAAAAAACGATTTTCATACAACATTTTTTAAAAAATGTTGTATGAAATTTCAAAGTTCAAAAAAAATGCAACATATGAGTTTTTCACTCCTTGAATTTTATATCGGATTGACTTAAATGTTGTAAATTTTTACGTTTTTCAGTAAAATTTACAACATTCCGCATTCAAACCAATCCTCCATCGAGTATGTACTCACTCACCCATACACCATCCTATTTAGTCATTTTTTCCTGTTTTACCTTATGGTCGATTACGTGGCGTGAAGCCAGCTCTTTTTTGATCTCGTCAATGGAAATGCCCATCTCTATCATCAGCACCATCACATGATACACCAAATCCGAGATTTCATATATGGTTTCGGCTTTATCATCAGCCTTGGCAGCTATGATAACTTCCGTGGACTCTTCTCCTACTTTCTTAAGAATCTTATCTATGCCCTTTTCAAATAGATAAGTGGTGTAAGAACCTTCCTTTTTTTCAGTTTTGCGTCCTGCGATAAGTTCCATCAGACTGTCCATGGTGAAACCTATGTTTTCAGGGTTAAGATACAAAAGATCGTTGAAGCAGGAATCAGTACCCAGGTGACAAGCCGGACCGTCCTTGGTGACGGTTACAACCAGCGCGTCTCTGTCACAGTCGGCGGTAATGCTGTAGATATGTTGGTAATTACCGGAGGTTTCACCTTTGAGCCAGAGTTCTTGACGTGAACGGCTCCAGAAGCAGGTCAATCCCTTCTCCATGGATATTTTGAGGCTTTCCTCATTCATATAAGCGAGGGTGAGGACCTTCTTGCTGTCGTAGTCCACAACGATAGCAGGTATCAGCCCTTTTTCATCAAATTTCAGTTGATCTATGGTTACCATGTACTCTCGTACTCTCCTTTCCGTCAATGTTGGCTTTTTGCTAATATATTAAAAATATCGCCAACATTATTTGATTTTTTCCCTTATTTTGCTTGTCGAAAAACGTCGATGTTGGCTTTTTGTCGGCATTTCGCCTGCGCAGACATCAGTTTTTGTGATTTATGTAGTCCAAAATCAGATATGCAGCACAAAAAGCCAACATTTCATTTAAATACTACGCCATTCGTCACACTTCGACACGCTTTGTTGCCTGATCGGCGGTCTCGAAGAAAAAAAGCCAACAGCACCGCCTGCATCATTGTAAATTTATAGCAGACCGCCTGCGCTGCTGGATATTTATGTCCGATGGCTGTGCTTCCGAAAGTTTATGTCCGATGGCTGTGCTTCCGGCTGTGCTTTTGGCTTTGCTACCGAACGTTTATGTCCGCCGCCCGCAAAACTTCCTTCAAATCTTTTATCTTTACTTCGCCGAAGTGGAAGATCGATGCTGCAAGGCCTGCGTCCACCTCCGGAATAGTTTTAAACAGGGTAATAAAATCTTCTATGCACCCTGCTCCGCCGGATGCAATAACGGGAACAGTTGAAATTTCGCATACGGCTTTGAGCATTTCCAAATCGAAGCCGCCTTTGACACCATCAGTATCTATGCTGTTGAGGACGATCTCACCGGCGCCCAAGGATATGCCTTTTCGTATCCATTCTATGGCGTCCATGCCGGTATTCTCACGACCGCCCTTAGCGTAAACGCAGAAGTGGCCATCTTCCCTTTTAGCATCTACCGACAAAACTACACACTGATCGCCGTATTTCTTTGCCGCCTCGGAAATGAGCCCGGGATTTCTGATGGCGCCGGAATTGACGCTGACTTTGTCAGCTCCGCATTTCAGCACACGGTCAAAGTCATCTATGGAATTTATTCCTCCCCCTACAGTCAGAGGGATGAAAATAGTCCTTGCTACTTCCGTCAGTATATCTGTAAACAGGGCGCGTCCTTCAGCAGAAGCAGTTATATCGTAAAATACCAATTCGTCGGCGCCGCTTTCCGAGTAATACTTGCCCAGCTCCACAGGGGAAGATACATCGCTTAATCCCTGAAAATTCACTCCTTTTACAACCCTGCCGTCCTTTACATCCAGGCATGGGATTATCCTTTTAGTTATCATTGTCCGCCTCCTTTATGGCTTCAGCCAAGTCCACAGCGCCGGTGTATAATGCTTTTCCTAAAATTGCCCCATACAGGTCCATAGCCGCCAGCGCTCTAATATCTTCTATGGAAGAAACTCCGCCGGAAGCTATGATGTCCAGCCCGAATTTATCAGAAAGGGAGCGATAAAGCTCTCTGTTGGTGCCTTTCATGGCTCCGTCCTTGGAAATATCAGTACATATTATGGTCTTGACTCCGGCATCCTCCATTCGGCGACAAAATTCATCGCACGTTATATCGGTCACTTCCGTCCAGCCCTTGATGGCGACCAAATCGCCTTTAATGTCGATGCTTACAGCGATGGCATCACGCCCAAATTCTTTGATAGCTTCGGAAACGAAGTCCTGCTGGGTTATGGCCGCCGTTCCTAAGATGAGACGGTCCACACCTATATTGCGATAAGCATCTATAGTCTTAAGGGATCTGATGCCTCCTCCCAGTTGAGTAAACAGACCGGTGGAGGATGTGATGGACTTAATGCTCTCTAAATTAGGCGTTTCGCCGCTGCGAGCGCCTTCCAAATCTACCATGTGGAGGTATTTGGCGCCTTTTTCTTCGAAATCGGCTGCAAAACTGCCCGGGTCATCGCTGTATACGGTCATCTGGTCGTAGTCGCCTTTGTAAAGCCTTACAGCGCAGCCGTTGTATATGTCTATAGCAGGAAATATGTTCATGACCTTCCCTCCTCGCCGGCTTCTCCCTCCAGCTCGCAGAAAGCCTTCAATATGGAAAGACCTACACTGCCGCTCTTTTCCGGGTGGAACTGGCAGCCGTAAACATTGCCCCTAGCCGCAGCCGCAGTAAGCATCGCGCCGTATTCCGTATATGCGATGACTGAAGGCTTGCAATCGGCAGCGTAATACGAATGAACAAAATATACACAGTCGCCCTCATTTACATATTTGAAAATCGGACTTTTAGGTTTATCGGCCGGAAAGATCAACCGATTCCATCCTATATGAGGAACTTTATAGCCTTCCGGTACCACCGGTTTCATGGAAACGATGCGGCCCGGTATCAACCCGAGGCATTTGTGATTTCCGTATTCTTCTCCCTCATCAAACAGAAGCTGCATGCCAAGGCATATGCCCAGCAGCGGCTTGCCGGAAGCGGCTTCTTCTACCACTACCTTGTCGAGACCTGTGCGGCGCAACTTATCTGCAGCATCGCCGAGAGCGCCTACTCCGGGAAGGATTATCTTATCGGATTTTTTCAGCATGGCAGCGTCACCGGTAACGACGGCATCTGCGCCTATGGCCTCAAGGGAACTTTTAAGAGAAAAGAGATTTCCCACTCCGTAATCGACAATAGCTATCATCAGAGAACTCCTTTCGTTGAAGGTATCCGGCCGCCCAAAGCAGGGTCCAAAGCCACGGCCTGTCTCATTACACGGCCGAAGGCTTTAAATGCCCCTTCGATAATGTGATGAGAATTGGATCCGGAAAGCTGTCTCAAGTGAAGAGTGATTCCGGCATTTCTGACAAAGGCCAGGAAGAATTCTTCCACCAGTTCCGTATCAAAGGTTCCTACTTTCTGGGCAGGAATCTGAAAGTCAAAACCCAGAAAGCTTCTGCCGGAAATATCGACAGCCGCCATTATCAACGCTTCATCCATAGGAAGAATTATGCTGCCGTATCGATTGATGCCGGCCATATCATCCAGCGCCCGGCGAAAAGCTGTTCCCAGACATATGCCGATATCTTCCACGCTGTGGTGGTCGTCTACATAAGTATCGCCTTCGCATGCCACCTCTAAATCGAACATGCCATGACGAGAAAACAACGTAAGCATGTGATCCAAAAAACCTATGCCAGTGTCTATGTCCGACTGACCTGACCCATCCAGGTCAAGGCGCAGCTTTATGGAAGTTTCTTTTGTCGTTCTTTCTATCTCACCGATTCTCATTTTGTGCCTCCTTGAGAATTTCATCTATGCGCTGGAGGAAGACATCCATCTCCTCATCAGTTCCGATTGTCACACGGTTATAGTCTTTTATCTTTTCTTTGCTGAAATGGCGTACCAGTATGCCTCGGGCTTTTAGTTTCTCATACAGTTCCTGGCCGGACATCATTTCCGTCCTTATGAAAAGGAAATTTGCAACTGACGGAACAACCTCAAAACCTCTCTTTTTCAGTTCTTCGGACATCCTTTCCCTGGTAGATACGATGGCTTTGCAGCGGTCCTCGTAATACATGTCCGAATCTATGGCGGCAGCCCCTGCAATCTGGGTCAGCCGGTTTATATCATAAGGATTGGTAGAATACTTTATCCTGTTTAAATCTTCAACGAGGGCGGGATTTGCCATTGCGAAGCCCAGCCTTGCGCCTGCCATGGAGCGGGATTTGCTGAAAGTCCTGACCACCAGCAGATTTTCATATTCGTCCAGAATCTGCAGTGCCGATTGAGCGCCGAAGTCTACATAGGCCTCGTCTATGAGGACCACATTGTCTCTGTTGGCATCCAGTATTCTTCTTATATCATCAATGCCCAAGGCAATGCCCGTCGGAGCGTTGGGGTTGGCGATGACCACCATTCCGCCGGCGTTGAAATAATCCGACGGCTCGATGGAAAAATCGTCTTTCAGAGGCACTTCCACAGCTTCAACTCCATTAAGCTGAGCAAATACAGGATAAAACCCGTAGGTTATTTCCGGGAATACCGCTTTGCCTCCTTCTCCGGCAAATGCCATGAAGGCAAAATTTAAAATATCGTCAGAGCCGTTGGAAACGTAGATATTTTCCGGTTCAAGATTGTATCTGTCAGCCAGCTTTGACCGCAGCAGCCGGCAGTCCGGATCCGGGTATAGCCGCAGATCTGATATTTCCTTTTCTCCTACAGCCTTAATCACGGCTTCGGGAGGAGGATAAGGCGATTCGTTGGTATTCAGCTTGATATACTCCTTATCCTGAGGCTGTTCGCCGGGAACATATGCTTCTAACGCCTGATATTTTTTGCTTAAAAATCTGCTCATCTTACTTCTCCTCCAAGGACTCCTCCCCATTGCCGATGTCTTGTATGTCTAATGAGGCTTTTTCCATTGCTTCAGCGCGAACCGTTACGCTCCTTGCGTGAGCCTCCAAGCCTTCAGCCCTGGCAAAAGCTGCTATATCATCAGCCACCTGCGCCAAGGCGTCCGCAGTATAATACGTGTATTGATATTTCTTCACAAAGTCATCTACAGAAAGAGGACTGGAAAACCTTGCAGTACCTCCCGTCGGCAGAGTGTGATTTGGTCCGGCGAAATAATCTCCAAGAGCTTCCGGGCAATTCTTGCCAAGGAAGACTGAACCGGCGTGGCGTATGGCTCCCAAATAATCGAAAGGCGAGTCTACGCAGATTTCCAGATGTTCCGGCGCAATCTCGTTGACCACATCTATAGCAGATTTAAGGTCATCGGTTACGATGATCTTTCCGTTGTTTTCTATGGATGTTCTGGCGATTTCCTGCCTTGGCAAAACTTCAAGCTGCTTTTCTATTTCAATGCTGACAGCTTGCGCCAGCTTCATGGAATCGGTCACCAGAACGGCGCTGGCCATCTTGTCGTGCTCAGCTTGGCTGAGCATATCCGCTGCTACGAAAGCAGGCTCGCAGCTGCCGTCTGCCAGCACCAGTATTTCGCTTGGTCCGGCTATCATGTCTATAGCTACCCGGCCAAAGACCTGTTTTTTTGCTTCCGCTACAAAAGCGTTGCCCGGTCCGACTATCTTATCTACTCTCGGCACAGTAGCAGTACCATAGGCCAACGCCGCTACCGCCTGAGCGCCTCCGATCTTAAATACTCTATCTATGCCGGCAACTTTAGCCGTAGCCAATATTACCGGATTGATGGCACCGCCCTTAGAAGGCGTCACCATGACGATTTCCTTAACTCCTGCTAGCTTAGCCGGTATGGCGTTCATCAGGACCGAGGATGGATAGGAAGCCGTGCCTCCCGGAACATAAAGCCCCACTTTGTCCAAAGGTACTACCTTCTGCCCCATGACTATGCCGTCAGTTTCGCTTATTATAAAGCTGTTTCTCGTCTGGCGGCTGTGGAAAGCACGGATGTTGCCTGCAGCCTTTTCCATCACGGAAATGAGTTTTTTATCTACCGATTCCATGGCAGACGCCCACTCGTCGTCAGACACCTCCAGCGGCATAAGCTCATTAAACCCGTCAAACTTTGCGCAATATTTTTTCAAGGCCGCATCGCCGTTTTTCGCTACATCTTCTATAATCTCGCTGACGATTTGGCTTACATCATCGGCTGCTGTACCCCTGTCAAAAATTTCCGGTGCAGGCACTTGGCCGTATTTCATTATCTTTATCATCTGGATTTCTACCTTTCTGCATGTTGCTTGGGCTTGCCTTGCGCCCTGCATGGTTAAGTCATCACTTTGCGATAAGCTCCCTCAGGTCGGCGCAAATCTTTTCGATCTTTCGGTTTTTAAACTTGAAGCTGACTTTGTTTGCGATAAGTCGAGCACTGATATCAACGATAGTGTCGATTACTTCCAAGTCGTTTTCTTTCAGCGTGGTGCCCGTTTCCACTATATCTACGATCACATCGGAAAGACCCAATATAGGGGCGATTTCGATGGACCCTTGAAGTTTAATAATATCAATATCTCTGCACAGGTTGGTATAATATGCTGCGGCAATGCTGGAGAACTTGGTAGCCACTTTCAAAGTGCGCCCTGTATTGTCGCGAAAATCTTTCTTTCCGGCTACGCACATGCGGCATTTTCCAACACCCAAATCCAACAGCTCGTATATATCCGGTTCATATTCCAGCAAAATGTCCCTGCCGGCCACTCCTATGTCAGCAGCGCCCCTTTCTACATAAATGGCCACATCTGATGGCTTTACCCAAAAATATCTGACGCCTGCTTCTTCCGACTGAAATATGAGTTTACGGCTGTCCTCTCTTATGGAAGGGCAAGGGTATCCGGCAGCCTCAAACATATCGTATACTTTATCACCCAGCCGTCCTTTGGGAAGGGCGATGTTTATCATGTCTTTCATTTTAACATACCTCCCGGCGTGTATTCCATAAGCTTTTTGTATTTGAGTCTCTCAGGAAAAGTTTTCTGCGCTTGAACTGAATATCCCCGACTTATGAGATCGCTGATCTTTTCCGCCAGGTCGGCCGGGTCGAAATCGTCTGAGGCAGCCGCCTGACCATAGAGCAGAAGAATATCCACGTCATACTCATCCTGAACGTCTTCGAAATTGTTGATCAAATCCATGTTGATAGCAAAGCCGATGGCGCCTGAATCAGAAGACGTACGCTTATCCATTTTCTCGAGAAGCTCGTCGTACTGTCCGCCGGAAAGTACGCCTGACGGTATGCCTTCGATATATCCGCGGAACATGACTCCGTTATAATAGCTCATATCGTTGACTAAGGAAAAGTCAAGATGCACGCCGTCCAAATCCCGGTCTGCCAGAATACTGCAGATGACAGAAAGCTCGTCGACAGCTTTATCCATGGTCTCATTGAGGGAAACCGTTTCCAGCGTCTTCAGAACGCTTTCCGGCGAGCCGTAGGTGGAGGCCAGAGTGATGGCCGTTTCACGCAATTCTTCATCTACGCCTATGCTGTCAAACAAGGTCATTATGCCGTGACGATTTTTTTTGCGCAGCAGTGAAAGGAACATTTCTTCGTGCTTGGGCCTTAGGTTTAATTCATCCAGGAAGCCTCGTATCAACCCCATGTGAGACACATCAAGAATGTAACGTCCGCTGCCGGAGTTGCTGCCTGTATCGCCTCCCGAAGCGCCTTCACTGAGCACCGAAAGGCTTGCTGCTGCTAGAATAAGGACCTCGGCGATTTGGTAGATATCAAGATCTCCAATACACTCGAGGCCCATCTGCATGATTTCTTTATAGGTTTTCGTACTCTTCGAGGTCCGGTAAATGTTTTCGTTGTAATAAACCTTTCTGACTACGCCCGGAACATCGTTGTAGTTCTTCACGATGGAAAGGGTAACATCCGGCTTGAGAGCCAGCAGCTTTCCATTGGTGTCAGTGAAGGTGATTATCTTATCTCCGGCTAAAAAGTCCTTGTTCTCAGCATACAGATCATATTCTTCAAATTTGTTCATCTTGTAATGGACATATCCGAAATGCTCATAAAGATGTCTGAGGCTGAGCATGTTTATATCTTCCTTCTTCAAGGTCTGATTTAGTTCCGTTTTCATGTCTCTCCTATTGTAATCCTTTCTGTTGTCATGCTTCTTGATGACATTTTAATCAAGCACACGTATACTATATCACGTTAACGCAATAAAGTAAAGAAGTTTTTGCAAACTTTTAAACCCTACTCTTCTTTTACTCTACGTCCAAAAGCGCAATGTCTTGCCAGGAAGCACGGTCCCTCCTCCTGATACAGCTTACACGAATCAAAACATTTTTTGCCTACTTCTGATATTTCAAAGAGCTCGCCTTCGTATCTTATTATGTCTCCCGGCTCCAGCTCTGCAACATTTATTCCTTCAAGAGTTATATCTTCTCTGAACTTTCTCTGGCACAGCGCCCTGGGGTCTATTCCTTCGTCAATGCGGTTTCTGCTGTTTCCATCAAGAAAAGAAACCTCTCTCTTAGCTTTCTTCGTCTTATGTTCCCCGTCTGCTTTACCCTTAACCCGACTATCGTCTGAACCGCACTCAGCAGCTCTGCCTGTCATTATCTCAAGGCCATGTTCAAGGGCCGGCATAATAAAGCTAAGGTTTTCTCTGACGGCCTTAGGACTTCCGGGCAGATTGATTATAAGAGTCTGACCTCGCATTACAGCTACTGCTCTCGATAGCATGGCTCTTGGTGTTATTTCGAAGGATTTGTATCTCATATATTCGGCGATTCCCGGAACCATGCGGTCTGCCACCTGACACGTAGCTTCCGGGGTTATATCCCTGGGCGACATGCCTGTTCCTCCTGTAGTCAGAATCAAATCATAATTTTCTCTATCACTCATCCGTATAAGGTGTGCTTTAAGTTCTTCGGCTTCATCACCGATGAGCACTTCCTCGCACACGTGGCAAAGTCCTGATTCCTCCAACATTTCTTTTATAATAGGTCCGCTTTTATCCTCTCTGAGACCTACAGCGCCTTTATCGCTAAGGGTTATCACAGCTGCTTTAAACAAGATTCCACCTCCCCGGTCATATTTTTATCTTTCGTTAACTACATGATCGCTTTTTCCACCGTTTTTTTCTGCCAAATGAATCTGACACAGTTCCATATTTTTATCCATGCTTTTGCACATATCATATATCGTCAGCAGCGCTACGCTTACTCCGGTAAGCGCTTCCATTTCTACGCCGGTCTTGGCATAAGTCTTTACTTCGCATGTACAGTGAATCTCCAGTTCTTCTTCAATGGGATTAAAAGTTATATTGCAGCTGCCTATAGGAATTGCGTGGCACATAGGTATCAGTTCCCAAGTTTTTTTAACCGCCATTATACCTGCTATGGTAGCTGTCGTAAGGACGTCGCCTTTTTGTACCGTACCCTTGACTACTGCGTCAAAAATTTCTCTGCTTACTTTTATTTTGCCTTTGGCAATTGCTTTTCGATGGGTATCGTTTTTAGAAGTAACGTCCACCATCCTGGCATTGCCGTCTTTGTCGAAGTGAGTCAGTTCCATATTTTTCTCCTGTCCGCCCGCCCTGTTTGCAAGCAGTTTATAATTATAACAAACAAGGCTCTCCGCATGCGGAGAGCCCCTTAAAGTTCTTAGTTTCCAAGGAAATCCATTACGACCTTTTTAACTGTGCCGCCGTCTGCCACGCCTTTCACTTTGGCCATGACAGGACCCATCAGCTTGCCCATATTTTGCTTGCCGCTTTCTATTCCCAATTCTGCGGCGGTAGCTTTGACAACTTCCATGATCTTTTCTTCAGAAAGTTGCTCAGGCAAATATCTGCTCAGGATTTCAATCTCGGCTCGATATGATTCTACCAAATCTGTTCTTCCGGCTTTTTCAAAATCAGCAAGTGCATCTTTTCTCATCTTAACTTGCTTAGATAAAACAGCAATAACGCCTTCGTCGCTAAGCTCTTCTCTGCCGTCTATCTCTTGCTGTTTGATGGCAGCTCTGGCAAAGCTAATGGTATTTTTAGCGATATTATCCTTTGCTTTCATGGCGTCCTTAAAATCTGCCATGAGTTTTTCCTTGATTGTCACTCTTTCTCACCTCTATTCTTGCAAAAGTCTCGCAAAACGCGATGTTTTTGAATATCAGGTTAAATGACTTGGTTATTAATATTTCTTAGCCTTTTTTCTTGCAGCTTCAGATTTTTTCTTTCTCTTTACGCTTGGTTTTTCATAGTGCTCTCTTTTTCTGAGCTCTGACATAACGCCGTCTCTGGCGCATGATCTCTTGAATCTTTTAAGAGCGCTCTCCAAGCTTTCGTTCTCTCTTACGATTACTTGTGCCATGTCCTGATTCACCTCCTGACTAAATTGAAATGTCTAAGCCAAGAACAGCTATCTAACCGATAACGGATATATTATACTATCTTTAACAGCCAGGCGCAAGATGTTTTTTGATAGTTACATGTTGCCCCTGCACTTTAAGTCAGCAGTGCAATTTGTTCTGCCGTCTTTAGCCCGGTGGCCAGGTCATCTTGCGCTTTCCTAAAATATGGAAGTGCAGATGCTTAACTGTCTGAAACGCATCTTCGCCATTGTTGCTCACCACTCTGTAGCCTCCCTCAAGGCCCAGCTTATCCGCAATTTCATGGATAGTGAACATTATGTGGCCCATCAATTCCTTATCCTCTTCTTTCACATCGTCAAGAGACGATATGTGCTTCTTAGGGATTACCAGAACGTGGGCAGGTGCCTGCGGGTCCAGGTCATGAAAGCATATCAGCTTATCATCTTCGTACACTATGTTAGATGGTATTTGATGTTGTGCTATGCCGCAAAAAACACAATCTGACATTTATATCTCTCCTTTCATTCCGTCTTTGTATATTTCAAGAAGTTTCACCTCTTTGAAACTGTTTAGATTTTCCCTGCCTCCTGGGACATATACCTTTATATAATTATCGGTATAACCTGTTATATACGTTTCGCCTCGGCAGCTGCATTCATCACGGCCGTCCCCCTCATCTATAAATTCCTGTTCTTCGAACAATACTGTTCTGACATCTCCTATAGATTTTTTAAAGAACTCTTTGGAAGCTGCCTCTCCTGCCTGAGTAAGCACAGCCATGCGCTGGTTTTTAACTTCAGACCGAATCTGATCTCTCATCTCTGCAGCCGCAGTGCCCTCACGCTTAGAATACCTGAAAGGATGTACTTTGCAAAACTCAGCGTCTTTAATCAATCTAAGGCTTTCTTCGAAGTCATAATCAGTTTCGCCGGGGAAACCTGCTATTATATCGGTGGTCACTCCATACAATGGGTCGCACTCTCTCAGAACTTTTACTATATCCATATACTGAGATGCTGTATATGGTCTGTTCATGAGGGAAAGGACATGGTCGCTTCCGCTTTGAGCGGATAAATGCAGGTGATGACACAGCTTATCATATTTCATGAGACGTTTTACGTATTGGGCGTTTACCACTGCAGGCTCAAGGGAACTGAGCCTTATGCGAAAGTTGCCGTCGATATCGTTGAGCGCCTTTATGACCGACTCTATGCCTTCATCCCCGGCCCAGTCCGGATATAATTCGGCAAAGCTTTCTTCAGTCCCATAAAGGGCGGTATTTATGCCTGTCAAAATTAGCTCTTTGAATCCTCCGTCAATCAGCGCCTTGGCCTCTCTTATTATTTCTTCCGGGTCTCTGCTCCTGACCTGTCCTCTTGCAAAGGGAATAAGGCAATAAGCGCAAAACCTGTCGCACCCTTCCTGTATCTTAATGTATGCCCTGGTTCTCGACTCCATGGAACAGATTATTCCTCTGTCCTGGTAGGTGCATAATTCATCATAGCTTTTAATATGCATCTGAGGACGCTTCTTCTGCAAAAACTCCTTGACATAGCTGAGCAAGCTGTTCTTTTCCCCTGTTCCGGCTACTATGTCTACTTCCGGCAGCTGTGCCAGTTCATGTGGTTTAACCTGAGCGTAACAGCCGGTCACCGCAATGATAGCATCGGGATTGTGCTTCTTCATCCGCCTTATATATTGTCTTGATTTGCGGTCTGCGATATTTGTAACGGTGCACGTATTAATTATATAAACATCTGCAAAATCATTTTCATCTACGATATCAAAGCCATCCGTTTCAAACTGCTGTCTCATGGCCTCCGTCTCATATTGATTGACTTTGCATCCCAAAGTGTGAAATGCTGCTTTCATATTCTGTCCTTTAACTTTTCCACCGATTTCATCGGTATTATCCTTTCAGTATCATCTCTGATAAAAGGTGCTGTATTAAGTATTATAGCATATAAGGCTTACCTTCGGAATATAATATTGCCACAAGGAAGGAATCTTTTATGGTCAAAAAACATATTCTTTTATTCTTAATACTTATTGTATTGATGGCTTTCTCCACGGCACTGCCTTATCTGAGTTCCGCCGGCGTTCTAAGCGTCACAGACAGTTCAAATAGTTCTTCGAGACAAGTTTCATCTATCATCCCCGTAGTGTCTGACAGCCGCGATGCTGTAGAACTGCCCATATTAATGTACCATGGAATAACTGATGTTTCTGCATCAGTAGATGAATATACAATATTAGCAGAGACCTTTGAGAATGACCTGAAATGGCTCGGCGACAATGGATTCACCAGCATTTCCGTAAAGCAACTTATAAACTATGTAGATAACGGCAGCGCTCTGCCTGAAAAGCCGGTTCTCATAACCTTTGATGACGGATATGTCAACAATTATAATTTTGCTCTTCCGCTTTTAGAAAAATACCATATGAAGGCTGTTATCTCTATTATCGGTAAAAAGGCTGATGAAAGCTCAGGCGATATGTACAGAAATATTTCAAATTCCAGTCTCTCGTGGGGTGAAATAGCTCTTTTGTCGGCTTCCGAAAATATAGAAATAGGGAGTCATACTTATTATCTTCACGATGTATCAGGCGGACGCAAAGGAGCTGATAAAAAGGCCGGCGAAAGTCAGGAAGAATATGAAAAAATTTTAAAGGACGATTTATCTATGCTTCAGAATAAACTTTACGATGTGACCGGAAAAACTCCGCTTTTGTTTGCATGGCCCTATGG
>UQEW01000045.1 GCA_900540145.1 uncultured Eubacteriales bacterium | reverse complement strand
CGAGTTTAAAGCCTTTTGATGTAAAAATTTAAAAAAATTTGATTTTTTGTCAGCAAGGCTCTATGACAAGAATGATACTTCATTGCGCGCACCGCATCAAATAATCACGTATGCTCTGGGCATACTGACGGATGGGTTCTGCCTATTACAGTCTGGGAGCTGTCTCAAATTCAGAGACAGCTCTTTAATGCGCTTTTGCCATGGCGGAATTTGGTCAAGCCGATAATAGATGCGAAAACTCTGTAACATAATTTGCTCAAATATTGCTGGCATAAAATCGCAATCTGAAGTAAACTGATAATAGAATTATTACAATTCCAATGAACAACATCGTGCCGAAAAATTTGAAGCTATTGGCACGAGAATTGCTATTATATTGCTATTATATTGAGTATATACTGAGGTAGCATAGACTGAAAACAGACTGAAAAATGAAAGGAGAAATCATGACAGCTACAGACAAAAAACGACAAGAAAAGAATCAGGAAATATTTTACCCATCTATTTTTAATGACGTTTTGGCGCCGGCTACCCAGGGTCCGTCCAGTTCCAATACGGTGGGCGTTTATAGAATAACTTCCATAGCCAGGGCGATTTTAGACGGAGAACCTGTATCTATGAAAGTTGAAATGAGCACGAAAGGAGGCTTCTATGATACTTTTTTCGGTATGGATAGCGACAAGGCTTGTCTTGCCGGCATATTAGGAGAGGACCTCATCAAATCCGACTTGGGCAAGATATACGATGTTGCCAAAGAAAGAGGCTTTGAGTACGAATTTATCTTTACTGACAGGATAGAAAAAATTCCTACAGAGATGGGAGAATTCACTGTCAAGTCGGATAAAGAAACCATCGTTTTGACAGGCATTACCATGGGCGGAGGCGAGATACTTATTCGCGATATTAATGGAGAGCCTTGTGAAATAAAAGGTATGCATGCAGAAGAGATAATGATAAAAGGCTCCGATAAGCCAAGAACAGTACCTTCCGTATATCCGCTTAAAACTGTCCTTGGTGCAGTGCCTCCTTTTACTACCAGCGTCGGAATGATTGAATATGCCAAGAACAACAAAAAGCCTCTATGGCAGGTGGCATTAGACTATGAGTGCAGCCTTACCGGACTCAAACCGGAAGAGGTGTGGAAAGTGGCAGAAGAAACCCTTGATATAGCCTATGCTTCCATAGATTCAGGTCACAAAGACGGAGTGAAGTTTGAAGGCATTACCGTAGCTAAGGCGCCTGAAATACGGGAAAAAATGAAAGAACAAAAACTTATACCTTTGGGTGCAGCTGACACGGGAACTTTGGATGCTTTGGCGATAATGGAATACAGCAATGCGCACGGCATAATAATCTGCATGCCTACAGGCGGAGCTTCGGGAATAATTCCGGCTACTATAAAGAGCACTTCTAAAACTCTCGGAAAAACTAAAGAGGACGAGATAAAGGCGCTTTTAGTATCAGGTCTCATAGGAGTGTTTTATTTCCCTACCCACTATCACGGTGCGTTAGGCTGTCAAGCTGAAGTCGGAATAGCTACCTCAATGGTGGCAGCCGGATTGGTATCCTTCTTGGATGACGACCCTCAAATCGCTGAGAAAGCGGCAGTTTTGGCTATGCAGTATATAATAGGGCAAGTTTGCGACCCGGTAGCAGGGTATCCTCAGATACCGTGTTTCATCAGAAATGTGGCTTCAGTACCGGTTGCTATGACTTGCGCCAACTATGCGCTTCTTGGACTTGATACAGCAGTGACTCTGGACGGTATGGTTCAGGCAGTCTTAAGGGTAGGTGAAAAGCTTAGAGAAGGCAGGATAAATGACCTTGGCACTTGTATGAATCAATATACTGCCAACTCATGCAGTACTTGCGGCAAATGTTTAAAGTAGAGGAGAGAAAAAGTAAAGAAGGAATACCCTCAGACATGCAAAAAATGCAATAGACTGAAAAAAACTTTCTCAACTCTTGAAAGAAAAGCTGTTAATTGGTAGTATGGTCTTAGAAGACTATGATATTCAGTTGGAGGAATATCATAAAGGTATTTCAAACAAAAAGTGAAAATTTCTTTAAAGGAGATTTTAATAACGACTAGAAAATTTAACTACAGGAGGTACTGATTAATGAAAGTCGGAATCGTAAAAGAAATTAAAAACAATGAAAACAGAGTAGCTATCATTCCAGCATCCGTTAAGGAATTTCTCAGATACGGACATGAAGTCTATATCGAGTGCGGCGCAGGTGTAGGAAGCGGATTCAGAGACGAAGAATACGCAGCAGCCGGAGCTATCATGGTAGAAAAAGCAGAGGATGTGTGGAATACTGTGGATCTGCTGTATAAAGTCAAGGAAATTCTTCCTTCAGAGTACAAATATGTCAGAGAAGACCTTATAATAATGACATATATCCATTCCAACGCTCACAGAGAAGAAACTCAAGTACTGCTTGACTCTAAATGCGTAAGTATCGCTCTGGAAGATATCACTTCCGACAATCCTCATCGCAGATTCCCTCTTGTGGCCAATATGGGTGAACTTGCCGGAAAAGGTGGGTTCTTAGCAGCTTGCTATTATGCACAGTCTGTACATGGCGGCCCTGGAATTTTGCTTAACAATGTTATCGGTTCAGATGCGCCTGTAATTTCTATAATAGGCTGCGGCTATACCGGAATGGGCGCTGCAGAGCTTGCGTCTGCTTTTGGATGTACCGTAAGAATGATGGACCTTAACTTTGAAGCAATGGAAAGAGCCCAAGGACTGTTGCCAGGTAACGTTTCATTTATGTATTCCTCCAGAGCGGCAATCGAGGAATGTCTTAAGGATTCCGATGTGATAATCAACTGTGTGTTGTGGCCTAAGACAAGAAAAGATCATCTTATCTATAAAGAAGACCTTAAGATGATGAAACCGGGCGCAATGATCATAGACGTAGCATGCGATGATGCCGGAGCTGTTGAAACTTGCAAGAGCACTACCCATGACGATCCGGTATATTATGTAGACGGCATATTGCACTATGCCGTAGACAATATACCTTCAGCTTTCTCAAAGAACTCTTCTGTTAGATTTTCATGTGACAGCTTGCCTTATGCTTTGGCAATAGCCAACAAGGGTATCAAGCAGGCGCTTAAAGACGACAGACATCTCAGAGACGGTCTGACTACTTTTGACGGTAAGCTGACTTTGAGAGAAACTGCTGAGAAGTTCGGCGTTGAATGGACTAATCCGGAAGACCTGATAAAAGAATGGTAAAATAGCAGATAAAAGGTGTTGTCTCAAAATTAAAAAAATCTGAGACAGCACCTTTTTGCTTTTTCAACTTGACATGTGGCAATACGGTAATAATTTAAGGATTTTCATTATTTATGTTTCAGCTAAAATTTTAGCGAATTCCCTGGCACGACTTTCTTTTTCCGCGTCCATAAAAACTGTGCCGTATCCCATGTGACGTTCAGCCAGCATGCCCAAATATCGAAGCCTTGAATGACGGCAATATCTCTTGATCCCTTCTTCAAAGAGATCTGCACCTCTTTCTGGTCTGTAGCCGCAAGTTGTTATTATGGCTAAATGTTTGCCTTCCCATAGCGATGGTCCAGGCTCTTTGGCTGCCTTTTTTCCTTTTGGATTTTCATCGCCTTCCGGACTGCCGTAAAATTTGTTCATGCCGTATACCAGCCTGTCCAAAGCGGCCTTAATAGGCGGCGTACAGTACCACGAATATATGGGAGAGGCTAGGATTATCAGATCTGAAGACAATATGCAATTAAATATTTCCTCCATGACATGCTCCTTAAGTATAATCTATTTGTATATGATAACACATTATGATAAAATTTGATATAACGTTGAAAAGATAAATGCCGGCCGCTCGCATAAAATCGCAAGAGAGTTTGGCTCGTTTATTTACTGAGGAATTTTGACAATGGTTACAAATACAAGATTAAAAGTTTCCGAGTTCGGAGTTAAATGTTTGAAAATATTTTTGTTTACCGTAACGATATTGATTGTTGCGGCCATCATCAGCGCTTTTTATATGCTGCCGGACAAGTGGGTAAAATGGCTGGTGATAGTTTTGGCTTTTTCAGCTGCGGAATTTGTGCTTTTTTGGACAGGCATAATCGCTGTCTATACCACATCGGTACAGCTGGGGATTAAAACGAGAGTTTTGGGAGCTCTCTTTGGAATGATTCCCGTACTTAATATAATTTTCCTCGTTAAGATAATAAAAACTGTTTCCAAAGAAGTTATTTTTGAGAGAGAAAAACTTAGATTGAATGCGGCCAGGCAAGAACAGCAGATATGTCGTACGAAATATCCGATTCTCTTGGTTCACGGCGTATTCTTCAGAGACTATAAGTTCCCGGGCTATTGGGGAAGGATACCTAAGGAGCTTGTGTGCAACGGAGCGGAAATTTATTATGGAAAACAGCAGTCGGCAGCTTCGGTAGCAGACAGCGGAAGGGAGCTGGCAGAGCGTATAAGAGATATAGTTGAAGAACAAGGATGTGAAAAAGTCAACGTTATAGCCCATTCCAAAGGAGGTCTGGATATCAGATGGGCCATTTCTGAATGCGGCGCAGCTGACATGATAGCTTCTGTTACTACCATAAACACTCCTCATAGAGGGTGCGAATTTGCCGATTATCTGCTCAATAAAATCCCTGTTAAAATACAACAGAAAATAGAAAATACATATAACAAAACTATGAGGAAGCTGGGAGATGACAATCCGGATTTTATGGCAGCAGTAAAAGACTTGACAGCAGAAGCTTGTGTGAAAAGGGATAGAGAACTGGGCGTGCCGGACAATATCTTTTGCCAAAGCGTAGGATCTAAACTTAACAAGGCAACAGGTGGAAAGTTTCCGTTAAACTTTACATACAACCTTGTAAAGTATTTTGACGGGCCTAATGACGGATTAGTATCGGAAAAATCTTTCAGTTGGGGAGAAAAATATAAATTCTTGACCATAAACGGCAACCGTGGAATTTCACATGGAGATATGATAGATCTTAATCGTGAAAATATTGAAGGATTCGATGTAAGAGAATTTTATGTTGATTTAGTAGCGCAGTTAAAGAATATGGGATTGTAACTTGAAACCTCCTTCTGACATATCTTATCAGAGGAGGTTTTATGATGAATAGAAATGAGCAAATGAATTGCAGGACAAGAGAATATATGCAAAATGCCTGCTGCATTTTGAAGGAAATGCTTTGCGGCATGTGTGCAGCTGAAATGGATGACAGTATTTCCGGGAATTTTATCAGACAGATGATACCACATCATAGAGCGGCTATAGAAATGTCAGAAAATCTTTTAAAATATACTGATAATGAAGATTTAGCCCGTTTGGCTCAGAATATCGTAGCTGAGCAGACTGCCGGTATAGATTGTCTGCGAAAAGTTCAGCGCTGCTGCAGAAATGTGACCAATTGCTGCACGGATTTGTGCGAATATAAATGCAGAGTGAATCGCATCATAAAGACGATGATGCAAGATATCGACTGTGCTTATATAGACAATAGTATAGAATGCAATTTTATCAGACAGATGCTGCCGCAGCAGAGGGCCGGATTGATGATGGCAAAAACGGCCATGTGTTACTGTATATGTGATGAGCTAAAACCTGTCTTAAACTCTATAATCAACGCAACAGAAAAAGCCATCGAGGAGATGAAATGCATAGCAGACTGCCTTGACTGTAAGTGTATGAAATCCTGCTAAAAATATATAGACTGCCTCGCCTGTTTGATTTATAATAAAGGCGAAATCTCAATAGAGAAAATTCAAAAGGCGAGGCAGGTGCTCATATGTTTAGAGAAATGCGGAGAAAGAAACAACTCTTACCACTTGAAGAAACCATCGCGTTGATAGACAACGCTACTTGTGCAATCATAGGTGTTATAGGCGATGAAGGTTACCCTTACACTTTTCCTATAAGCCATGCTTTGGACAAAGAAGGGGAAAAAATATATTTCCATTCTGCCAGAGCAGGGCATAAGATAGATGCAATAAGAAAAGAACCTAAAGTTTCTTTTAGCGTGGTGGGCAAAGATGATGTGATTTCTGCCGAATATACTACTTATTTTAAAAGCGCCCAGGGGTTCGGAAAAGCTTACATCGTAGAGGACAAAGATGAAAGACTTAAAGCTTTTAAATTGTTGGCAGAAAAATTTTGCAGAGCAGATATGGACAGGTTTGATTCTGTTATGGACAGCGATGGACCGCAGGCTGAGATAGTAGCTATAGCCATAGAACATGTGACAGGCAAAGAAGCCATAGAACTGACCAACGCCAGATAAAGTGCCACATAAAATTTAATACGAGCATATAAAAGCTGTTTTTAAAACACTTTAACGTGCGAAGAAGATTCGGGGATTTGCTTATCCCCGTTTTTTTATTTACAGTCAAGGCCGGGCGATATTGAATTTAGAAAAAAGTCTCAAAATATTCTAAATAATTCAGTGCATATATAGGAGCAGTTCAGGAAATAATATGGCATGGAGGAATATACTGGCACATAAAAAATAACACATGCTGGTACTTTTCATCCGCCTGGTATAAAAGTACAATTTTATGTAGATATTCATATCACTAATGCAAATGAAATTATATTTATGAAAAGGAGAAAAGAAATGGCAGTAAATTTAAAAGGCAGAAGCTTTCTGACATTGATGGATTTTACACCGGAGGAAATCAGATACATGCTTGACCTGGCTCATGACTTAAAGGCAAAGAAGAGAGCGGGCATCTATAACAACGTATTGGCTGGCAAAAACATATGCCTGCTGTTTGAAAAAACTTCAACAAGAACCAGATGCGCTTTTGAAGTAGCAGCTTTAGAAGAAGGCGCTCACGTTACATTCTTAGACAGCAAGAGTTCCCAGATGGGCAAGAAGGAATCCCTGGAAGATACAGCTAAGGTTCTCGGAAGATTCTATGATGGTATCGAGTACAGAGGATATGAGCAAAAAGTCGTTGAAGACTTAGCTAAGTATGCCGGAGTTCCTGTATGGAACGGACTTACGGATGTTGACCATCCTACTCAGATCCTGGCAGACCTGCTTACTATAGAAGAGCATGTAGCAAAGCCTCTGAAGAGAGTAAAAGTCGTATTCGTAGGCGATGTTAGAAACAATATGGCTTATGCATGGATGTATGGATGCGCCAAGATGGGAATGCACTTCGTTGCTTACGGACCGGAGGAACTGGCTGCTCAGGTGGACTCTTCAGTAGTTGAAAGAGCAAGAGAAGTTGCAAAAGATACAGGTGCTGTTATTGAGATCAGTTCAGATGCTGCTTGCCTAAAAGGCGCAGACGTTATCTACACTGACATCTGGGCTTCCATGGGCGAAGAAGATCAGATACCTGAAAGAGTCAGAATGCTGACTCCGTTTAGAGTAACTAAGGAAATGCTGGATGCTACAGAAAATGATGATGTTATTTTCATGCACTGCCTGCCTTCATTCCATGACTTTGAAACTACCATGGCACAGAGCCAGAAAGAACTGGGATACGATATTCGTGAGGTTACTGATGATGTGTTCAAGTCAAGACATTCAAAAGTATTTGACGAAGCAGAGAACAGAATGCACACTATAAAGGCGGTAATTGTAGCTACAATAGGCTAACGAAGACATAAAAAGTGAAGGCGGAGGAGGAAACCGAACGCATTGGTTTCTTTCTCTGCCGGAATGATAATTTAAGTGTTCGTTTCATGAAAGGAGGATATACGGATTATGTATCCAGGAATCCACAATTTTTCGGAAATAGGTAAGTTAAATAAAGTGCTGCTTCACAGGCCTGGACTGGAGCTTGAAGCTCTGACTCCTACCACTATGGAAAGACTTCTGTTTGACGACATACCTTTTCTTAAAATAGCACAAGAAGAACATGATATATTTGTGAGAATACTGGAGGAAAACGGGGCGGAAGTAATATATTATGTGGATGAGACCGCTAAAGCTATTGCCGATGATGAGGTGAGGCTCCAGTTTATTAACGAATTTTTAGATTTAAGCGATGTTAAAGCACAAGGACTCAGAGAATCCATAATAGAATTTCTCATGTCAATGGAACCTGTACAGATGGTTTCAAAGCTGATAGCAGGAGTAAAAAAGACAGACCTCCGTCAGCACGACCATATAACATCTCTTTACGATCTTATTGAAAATGATTATCCGTTTGTTTCGGACCCTATGCCGAACTTGTATTTTACAAGAGATCCGGGAGCATGTGTAGGAAACGGACTCAACCTGCACCATATGAGCACTCCTGCAAGAAGACGTGAAGCTTTGTTTTTAAAATATATGTTTAAATATGATCGGGACTTTGCTTCAGAGGAAAATAAACTCTGGTATGATATTTACGAAGATTATTCCATAGAGGGCGGAGATGTTCTGGTATTGTCTAAAGATGTAGTAGCTATAGGTTACTCCCAGAGAACAACGATAGATGGAATCGAAAGATTTGCCAAGAACATTCTACCAAATTCTGATTTTAAGAAAATATTAGTTTTTGATATTCCAAAGACGAGAGCATTCATGCATCTGGACACGGTGTTCACGATGGTAGATTACGATAAATTCACTATTCATCCCGAAATTGAAGGACCGCTCAGCGTATATGATATAACGCTGGGAAAGAACGGAGAACTGGAATTTGAATTGATCAAGGATGAATTAAAAAAGGTGTTGGCTAAAGAATTAAAACTCCCTTCTGTCGATCTGATAAGATGCGGAGGAGGAGACATGACGGCGGCCCAGAGGGAGCAGTGGAATGACGGTTCCAATACCCTTTGCATAGCTCCGGGAACTGTTGTGACTTATGAAAGAAATTATGTTTCCAATGAATTAATGGAGAAGAAAGGCATAAAAGTTTTAACAATGCCATCATCAGAACTTTCAAGAGGAAGAGGCGGCCCAAGGTGTATGTCTTGTCCTGTTAACAGAGACGATTTATAAACAGTTATTGCTTAAACAAAAATATTATTAAGGAGAAGTAAGATTATGCAGAAAATCGTTGTTGCATTAGGCGGAAACGCGCTTCAATCAGGAAATGGACCTGCTACTGCAGAAGCTCAATTGGAAGTAGTCAAGAAGACTTGCGAGCATATTGCTGAGATAAGCAAAAGAGGATATGAACTGGCGGTCGTACATGGCAACGGCCCTCAAGTAGGAAGAATTCTTCTGGCTTCAGAAACTGCAAAAGACGTAACCCCTGCAATGCCATTTGATGTTTGCGGCGCTATGTCTCAAGGATATATAGGATATCATCTTCAGCAAGCTTTGAGATTTGCTCTTAAGAAAAGAGAAAAAAATATCCCGGTAGTTACCCTTGCTACCCAGATAGTAGTAGACAAAGACGATCCCGGCTTCAAAAATCCGACGAAACCTATAGGACCTTTCTATTCAGAGGAAGAAGCAAAAGCCTTGGTTGAAGAAAAGGGATATTCTGTAAAAGAAGACGCCGGAAGAGGTTGGAGAAGAGTCGTTGCTTCTCCTATACCTAAGAAGATAGTAGAAATAGATTCTGTAAGAAAATTGTGGGATACTACTATCGTCATCACTTGCGGTGGCGGCGGAATACCTGTAATAGAAAAGGAAGACGGCTCTTTGGAGGGAGTAGCTGCCGTAATAGATAAAGACTTTGCGGCAGAGCTTCTGGCAGAGGAAATCGAAGCAGACGCTCTGATGATATTGACTGAGGTGGAAAAGGTGGCTGTTAACTTTAACAAGCCAAATCAGGAGGATCTTGCTCACATGACTTATGCCGAAGCAGAAAAACATTGCCAAGACGGTCAATTTGCTCCCGGCAGCATGCTTCCTAAAGTTCAGGCAGCCATGAAATTTGTAAAAGCCAATCCGGAAAAGAAGGCAATTATTACTTCTTTGGATAAGGCTATAGATGCGCTTGAAGGCAAGACGGGAACAGTAATTACATTTGCATAAAGTGATTCCAAATAAACAAGACAGCCCTCTCTGTAGCATGGAAACCGCTATAGGAAGGGCTGCATTGTTTTTTGAGCTATATTATTACTAAATTATTACTAAATTAAAGAAATTCCATAACAGCTTTAATCCGTAGAAAATCACGACTATGCCGCAGATGATGTTGATTATGCGCAAAGTTTTCGGCGTGAATTTAGCGCTGAAAAGCGATATGACAGTGGAAATAGTTAAAAACCATATTATCGATGCCGAAGCAAAACCTCCGACAAAGAAAAAATCGGTTCCTTCAGGCAAAGTGGCTCTGAAGGCTCCAAGCATCATACTGCCGTCTATGAGCGCTTGAGGATTAAACCATGTAACCACGCATGCCGTGGTTATAACCTTCACTATGGGTATGTTTACATCCTTTCCCTTATCCAAAGACTCTTCTTTAGACCGAACAAGACCTACCCCTATCCAAATAACTATCAAACTGCCGATAGCCAGAACTATCATTTCCAGCAGCGGTGAAGCCGACATTACAGCTCCTATACCGAAGAAACATGCAAGCCCCAAAGTAACATCAAAGAATATGACGATAAAAGCGGTAGCATAAACTCTGCTTCTTGGCTGAGTAAGGGCAGTGTTTATGACAAATAGATTTTGAAGACCTATGGGAGCCACGTATGCCAGCCCCATAGTCAGACCTTGAAGATATATATCCACAAGAAACCTCCCAGAAAAATATTTACTCCGTTTTTAGTACCTGATATAATTATATTATCATTAGTTATCCATTGCAATAACGCAAAAAATAATGACCTGGTAAGGAAAAACTTACCTATCACTGGATTTGAAGGGAGGGTGGATTTAACATGATAGAAACTCATTATGACTGTCCATGCCTTGATAAATGTCCTCTCAACTATGCGATGACTATCATAGGCGGTAAATGGAAGATGCAAATAATATGCACCCTTAATAACAAAGGAACTATGAGATATAATGAATTGCGAAAGCAGATGGACGGCATTTCCAACACAGTTCTCGCTTCATCTCTGAGAGAACTGGAAGAAAAGGGACTTGTAGAAAGAAAAGAGTACTTGGAAGTGCCTGTAAGGGTGGAATATTCTTCAACTGCTGTTGCTGACAAGCTGATGCCCATATTGGAGACGTTGAGCGATTGGGGAGAGGAAATGATGAAACTGGAGGAAAAGCAGAAATGAAACTTATTTCTTGGAATGTAAACGGAATGCGAGCCGTCATGGGCAAAGGATTTATGGATTTTTTCAATGAAGCAGATGCTGATATTTTCTGCATTCAGGAAACTAAATTGCAGGAAGGCCAGCTGGAAATAGAATTGCCGGGGTACCATCAGTATTGGAATTATGCGGAGAAAAAGGGATATTCGGGCACCGCTGTTTTTTCGAAGGAAAAAGCTTTGAGCGTATCTTATGGAATCGGCATTGAAGAACACGACCATGAAGGAAGGGTCATAACGTTAGAATATGAGGACTTTTATCTGGTTAACGTCTACGTTCCCAATTCTCAGGAGGAACTGAAGAGGCTTGATTACAGGATGAAATGGGAAGATGATTTTCTCAGCTACATTAAAAAGCTGGACGAAGAAAAACCTGTAATTTATACAGGAGATTTGAATGTAGCCAGACTTGACATTGATTTGAAGAATCCTAGGCCCAACAGGAGAAACGCAGGTTTCACCGACGAGGAAAGGGGAAAGATAGAGGCAGTTCTTTCAGCAGGCTTTATCGACACATTCAGATATTTTTATCCTGATGTGGAAGACATATATTCATGGTGGTCATACAGATTTAAAGCAAGGCTGAGAAATGCCGGATGGCGTATAGACTATTTTATAGCGTCAGAGAAACTTAAAGACAGACTTAAAGATGCAAAGATACACGATGAAGTATACGGCTCAGACCATTGTCCTGTTGAACTTGACATAGATTAAGAATCAATGAAAAGTCTCGATGCAAAGGAGGAAGTATATGAACATTAGTTTTATAGGTATGGGAAACATGGCTCAGGCCCTGGTGAAAGGGTTTTTAAAGTCCGGAAAAATTAAAAAGGAAGAGATATTTGCTTATGCTCCAAACCAGCAAAAGCTTGAAAAAAACGGCAAAGAGATAGGGTTCATACCTTGCGCTGCTGCCGAAGAAGCTGTAAATGCGGCGGATTTAGTGATTGCGGCATGCAAACCATATCAGATGGAAAAAGTCTTCACCCCGTTGAGAAATTCCATGAAAGGGAAGATTTTAGTTTCCGTAGCCTCCGGCTGGACATTTGAGAGGCTTAAGGCACTGATGGGAGAAGAAGTAAAAATTCAGTACATTCTGCCTAACACCCCTACGGCTATATGCAGCGGTATGACCATAGTTGAAAGCGCCAACAGCATACCTGATGAAGAGCGCAAAATAGTCATGGACTTGTTGAGCGGCACCGGCCAGGTGGTGGAGATGACTGCTGAGATAATGGCTGCCGCGTCTTCAGTTACAGGATGCGGACCTGCCTTTGCGGCCATGATCATAGAAGGATTGGCTGATGGAGCCGTAAAAAACGGAGTTCCTCGAGAAAAGGCGTATCAGCTGGTCTGCGGGATGCTGATGGGCAGCGCCAAACTGCAGCTGGAAACAGGCCAGCATCCGGGACAGATGAAGGACAGCGTATGCTCGCCGGGAGGCACTACCATCAAAGGTGTGGCTGCCTTAGAAGAGGCGGGATTGAGGTCGGCTCTTATTAAAGCAGTGGATGCTTCCATAAATTAGACAGCAGGATATTTACCTGATTTTTCCTCGCCTAGAGAATAGTTTTTCTTAAAATGGGAAAAGTATTCCAGAGAAAGATTATTTACATTGGGAGGATATTATGGAATTAAAAGGTTCAAAGACGGAAGCCAATTTGATGGCAGCCTTCAGCGGGGAGTCACAGGCTCGCAATAAATATACTTTTTATGCAAGCGTGGCCAAACGCGAAGGCTATGAACAGATAGCTGCTTTTTTTCAGAAGACGGCCGATAACGAAAAAGAACATGCTGAGATATGGTTTAAGATACTTGGAGGTATAGGAGATACTCCGGCCAATCTTTTGGCAGGTGTAGCAGGCGAAAATTATGAGTGGACTATAATGTATGACCAGTTTGCCAAAGAGGCGGAAGCAGAGGGCTTCGCTGAGCTGGCAGCTAAGTTCAGAATGGTGGGCGCTGTGGAAAAATCCCATGAAGAACGTTATCAGAAATTGCTGGAGAACGTTAAAAACGGAAAAGTATTCACCAAAGACGGAGAAGTCATGTGGGAATGCCGTAACTGCGGACATCTTCATTTCGGAAAAGAAGCCCCTCAGATATGCCCCGTGTGTGAGCATCTTCAATCATTTTTCCAGGTCAAAGAAGAAAATTATTAAAGTCGTTACAGAACGGGACCGGCGAGAACCGGTCCCGCAATACAGTTTGTACAAGAGGAAGGTAATAATGGATTACATATTAGACAGACTTATGGAATTGCAGGACATAAAGTACAGAGATTTTCACTGTAAGCTTATGCCGGGAATAGAAAAGGATAATGTAATAGGAGTCAGGACTCCGCAGATAAGGAAGCTGGCTAAGGAACTGGTTCGAGAAGACCCTAAAATGGCCAGAGACTTCTTAGAACAGCTGCCTCACAGATATTACGAAGAAAATAATCTGCACGGCACTTTTATCGGTTTGTTTGCAAAGGATGTTTCGGAGGCCTTGGATATGATAGATAAATTTTTGCCTTATGTAGACAACTGGGCCACGTGCGATTTGCTGCCGCCTAAAATCTTTAAAAAAGATGTTGAAGCGGTGAGAAAGAGAATAATGCCATGGCTGGAAAGCCAGGAAACCTACAGAGTCAGATTTGCCATAGTGACCATGCTGGGGTATATGCTGGATGACGGATTTGAACATGAAGATCTCAATAAACTTGCAAAAATAAAATCTGAAGAGTATTATATCAACATGGCAATAGCCTGGTATTACAGCTTTGCGCTTATAAAACAGTATGACGAGACCATAAACCTTTTCGAAGCAAAGACTCTTGATAAGTGGATACAAAACAAATCTATACAAAAGGCTGTTGAAAGTTACAGAATTTCACCGGAGCGCAAAGAATATTTAAGAACACTAAAGATTAAAGATCGTTAAGTAAGGGGGACAAGAAAGATGGCAGAAAGATACGCTTACAAAATCGAACTTGATACATATTGCTGCGACGGCAATCAGATAGTTAAACCTTCGGGTGCGCTTCAGGTGCTTCAGGAAGCAGGGCGCAGGCAGATGGAGGCTCAGAAACCTTCTTATGAAGAAATCCTTGAGGCAGGAAAGGCTTTGATGCTGAGCAGAATAGATATGAAGATATATGATGAGGCTTATGTGGGAGAAAAAGTGGAAGTATCTTCTTGGCCGTGCGACAGCAGCAGAGCGACGTTTTTGAGAATGTACCAAATGAAAAGAGGGGAAGAAATCATAGCGGAAATATCCAGCCAATGGGTGCTGGTAGAATCAGCTACCAGAAAGATACTGAAAGTAGATGATGTGGATTTTTCCAATTACTATCGTGGACCATACAAAGACCTTATACCTGAGAAGTTCAGAATACCTAAGACTCTCCAGCTTGAAGAAGCAGGCCGGTTTCATGTGACATACAGCTATCTGGATTCCAACAAGCATATGAACAACACTTACTATGCCAATATGCTGTGCGACCATGTTCCTGAACTGACGACAGGGGAGTATCGTGTAAGTTCCATGAGAATACATTATTCTAAAGAAGCTCCTATGGGAGAGGTTTTGACTATTCTCAGGGCTTCTTCGGAAAAGGGCAAGTATCTGTTTAAGACGATAAAGTCTAACGGAGAATTAAACATAGAAGCAGAAGTCACCGTAGTGCCGGTTAAATAGTTTAAAATTCAAACTGCTTGCGATTCAGGATTTAAATAACAAAAAAAGGAGGATGTCATCCTCCTTTTTAATATGATTTGTTTAATTTATGAAGAATAAGCCATTTACCGGCTGCTGACCAATACTCGGGCTCGCTTTGCGTAATTTCAACTGCTAAATCATCAGGCCATCAACTTTTCCATGCCGTATAAAAGCTCAGGGTCTGCAGAAGCTTCGCTGTTCAAAGTAAGAGTTATCTGGGCTTTGGAGCCGGCTTCAGAATCGCTTTTTACATCGCCTTCGGCCTGTATCCAGCTTCCGGTCAAATCTAAAGATGGTTCTGCATTATTATCTTCCTGACTTGTTTCATCTGAAGGCTCATTTGAACCGGCAGATGAAGCGTCGTTTCCGCCTCCTATTCTATTGATTTGAGCGATTCGGTCATGCTGATCTTATTAATCTTGAAATACATTACGAAGTTGACTATCATGGCGAAAGCAAAAGTTCCTATCAGTCCTATGATGTAGCTTAGAGGCTCGATGTGAATATCAAAGGACATGAGATCTATTTTTACCTGACTCATTACAAAGGCATGCAGAGCAGTGCCAAGAGGCAGACCTACGATCGCCGATATGGCTGTAAGAACGATATTTTCTCTAAATACGTATGAAGACGTCTCATTAGGATAGAAACCTAATACTTTTATAGTCGCAATTTCTCGTATTCTTTCAGTTATATTGATGTTGGTAAGGTTGTAAAGGACTATGAAAGCCAGTGCTCCTGCAGACAACACTACTAGAGCGACTACGTAATTTAGGCTTATCATCATGTTGTCAACTCGCGTTTCAAAGTCGGATGTTACAGAAACAGCAGAAACGTGAGCAGCGTTCATCAGCGCTTCACGTGTTGCCATATCATTTGTAAGCTGACCTTCATCATCTTTTTCACCTATAACAAAGGCAGAATTTATATTTAATTCATCATAATATTCGATATAAGTATCGTCATTTATATATAGATAATTATATACATAGTTGTCACAAATACCTGAAATGGTGACCGTTATTTCCTTTTGCTCGCTATCGTATACCGTCAGAGTATCGCCAACTTCAACTCCCAAATCTTCGGCAAGACCCGAATTAATTATGCCTTCTCCGGCTGTAGGGTAATCGAGAGAACCGTCATCGTTATGCAGGTCAATAAAATCAGATATAGGGTCATCTTCTGAGCATGCTACCAAATTGACAGATTTGACACTGGAGTCTGAACGGGCTTCTACAGTTCCGGTGTATAAAAACAAGGCTTTATCTATGTAATCACTGCAGTCATCAAGAAATTCCTGCTCATTTTCAGATGTCATTGATTTGTTGAAGGTGACCGAGTAATCCACATGGTATATTTCGCCGTATTGGATGTCTACAACATTCTTTATGGAATCTCTGATACCCAGCCCCGTAACCAAAAGGGCTGTGCATCCGCAAATACCTAATATCATCATAAAGAACCGCTTCTTGTAGCGGAATATATTTCTGGCAGAAACTTTATGCAGGAATTTAAGCTTATTCCATATGAAAGGAATGCGTTCAAGAAATATCCTTTTGCCGGCTGCAGGAGCTTTCGGCCTTATCAATTCTGCGGGAACTTGGGAAAGCTCATGATAACAAGAATACAACGTAGTACCGACAGAACAAATCAGTGCAGCCAGAAGAGCTAAGCCCCCTGTCAACCAGTCAAATACAAAGATTACGTCAGAAAAACCGTACATTATACTGTAGGCTTCCCATATAACCCATGTGAATAAGTAAGTTCCGGAGAAGAAGCCTATAACACCGCCTAAAAGGGAGGAACTGCCGGAATAGAAAATGTATTTATATAATATCTGCCCTCTGCTGTATCCGAGAGCCTTAAGTACGCCTATCTGGGTCCTTTGCTCATCAATCATGCGGCTCATGGTAGTCATACATACGAGGGCTGCTACCAGGAAGAAAAATACAGGGAAAACTTTAGCTATACCTTCTACTATACTGGTATCGTTTTCAAAACAAGCGTATCCGATATTAGTATCCCTATCGAGCACATATATTTCCGGGTGTTCTATTTGGTCGACTTCTTTTTGTGCGTCTTTAAGCTGTGCTTTGGCATCGTCTATTTCGGCTCTGCTGTTTTCCAGTTCAGTACGATTGGCAGCAATTTCCTCTTCACCCTGTTCTATTTCAGCTCTGTTTTTATCAAGTTCAGCCTGCCCTTGGTCTAACTGAGTTTTTAATACCTGAAGTTCTTCCCAAGAAGCAGCGAGCTGCTGATCAATGGCGCTTTTCATAGCTTGGTACTGCTCTTCGGTTATCGCTCCGGCTTTATACTGCTCTTCGATATTATTATAAAGAGAAGACTGGCTGTTTTGATATTCTTCAAGTCCGGAGTCATAAACGTTTTGGAGCTGGTCTATTTGCGCTTGAGCCTCTTCCAATTGCTGTTTGCCGCTTTCCAGTTGTGCCTCAGCTGCTGCCAACTGAGTTTCGCCATCATTAAGAGCGTCTTCTGCATCGCTGATTTCTTTAGCGGCTTTATCTACCTCGGCTTGAGCTTCATCGATTATTTGATTGTATCTTCTTTCCGCACAGCTTTCCAGAGCGTTTTCCAAAGGCTTTTGAGCATCGGAAATTATGGCGTCGTATTCATCGCTGAATATGAATGCAGTATCTTCAAGCTTTACGTATATTTCCGTATAAATATCTGAATTCCATCCATCTTCAGGTATTAAGACGAAGCAATCAGCAGTTCCGTCTCCAATGGAAGAAGTGCCTCTTTCAAAATTTAAATAAAGAGGATAATCTGCCAAGCCTGTTATAATATAAGAATCATATGCCAGCATATCTGATGTATCATCGCTGTTGTCTGGAGATATGGTAATTTCTTTACCTATGTCATCTTCGGTAAAGTATTGCGCGTCCGCTAAGCATTCATTGGCTTTTTGAGGCATCTCTCCGTATTTCAGAGAAGGGGTATTGATGTTTTCCGATATAGTGTGGAATTTTCCTATGATATCTCCGGAGTCTTCGCTGGAAGCGTCTTCTCCGGCGTTTATGAGAACATCGGCAGAGTAAGAACCTTCGGCATATTTGACGCCGTCTACAGCAGCTATGGTTTCTACGTCCTCCGCTTCCAGACCTAAAGTAGAAAGAAGTTGAAAATCAAAGAATTTGTGCTGACTGAGATATTGGTTGCCTGTTTCAGTAAATGCGGCTTTGCATACTTTTAAACCCGAAAAAAAGCCCACTCCAAGAGCTACTATGGCCAATATGGCAAACCATCGGCCAAAGCTGCCTTTTATTTCTCTTAAGGTAGATTTCACCATTGAACTTTTCAACTTTTACACCTCGCAAGCCGCAATTCTATGTGCTGAATATGACCTACCATTCAATCTGCTCTATAGGGGTAGGGTGTTGATTTATTTCTACTGAATCTACAGTTCCGTTTTTGACATGTATTATTCTGTCTGCCATAGGAGCTATGGCCAGATTGTGAGTTATAATTATTACAGTCATTTGACTTTGGCGGGCTGTGTCATGGAGCAATTTTAGTATAGCTTTGCCGGTATTGTAATCCAGTGCTCCTGTAGGCTCATCGCAGAGGAGAAGCTTAGGATTTTTAGCCAGAGCTCTGGCTATAGCTACGCGTTGCTGCTCGCCGCCGGAGAGTTGAGAAGGAAAATTGTTCATTCTGTGGGAAAGGCCTACTTTTTCCAAAGCTTCAGCAGAATCCATAGGATTTTTGCATATCTGTGTAGCCAGTGAAACATTTTCCAGCGCTGTAAGATTTTGAACGAGATTATAGAATTGGAAAACAAAACCTATGTCAAATCGCCTGTATGATGTCAACTGCCTCTGGGTGTATTTTGATATTTCATTTCCGTCAAGCCAAACCTTGCCTGAAGTTAAAGTATCCATTCCTCCCAGGATGTTTAGCAGTGTGGTTTTACCGGCCCCTGATGGACCGACGATAACACATATTTCGCCTTTTTCTATTTCAAAGGTAGCATCCTTCAATGCTTCGATGGAAACTTCGCCCATTTTATATATCTTTTTAACGTTTTCGAATTTTACAAAAGGTTCCATCCATTTCCTCCGTTACAAAATCATTTGTATAAATTATATCATATTTATTATGTTTTCAAAAGGGCAAAACTGTGTTTAAAATGTCAAATATGTAGGTTTACAATAGATATGTTACAACTGAATAAAAAAAGAAGCAGAGAACATT
>UQEW01000044.1 GCA_900540145.1 uncultured Eubacteriales bacterium | reverse complement strand
GTCAGCCGAGACCGGCTTTCGACGAAATTCGATACGAGTTTAAAGCCTTTTGATGTAAAAATTTAAAAAAATTTAATTTTTTGTCAGCAAGGCTCTATGACAAGAATGGTACCTCATTGAGCACACCGCATCAAATAATCACGCATGCTATGGGCATACTGTCGGATGGGGTTTATCTTACAGTCTGCAAGGGGATGTCCCAAAATCAAGTAATTTGAGACATCCCCTTTAAAGGACTCTTAATATCGATTGCTCTGTGAATGATTTCACTTTTAATTTTATTCTATGGATTCGATGGATTCAGGGTCTCTCGCTACACCTTTGCCGCGTTCTCTTTCCTTCTTTATGTAAGGAAGCTCAAACCAGAAGGTGGTGCCTTTGCCAACCTTGCTGTTTACTCCGAAGTTGGCATGGTGAAGAGTCAAGATTTCCTTTACAATGGACAGGCCCAGACCGCTGCCCTCGGTAGGGCGAACGTAATTGGTACTTGTCTTGTAGTATCTGTCCCATACATGAGGAAGCTCTTCCTGGGAAATGCCGGGGCCGTGGTCGGCAATATCCACTCTCCATTTTTTCCCTATCCTCTTGATGTTTACGAGAATTTCCTTATCTTCTCCGCAATACTTTACTGCGTTGTTTATCAAATTGGCGATAACCTGTTTTACCTTGTTTTCATCGCCGTAAGCAAGACAGTCTTTCGGAGCATTGAATATGAATTTATATCCCTCTTGCTCGCTGAGTATATCGTAAGAGGCGAGAATTGCGCTGGCTGCTGCGCTTAAATCAAAGGTGGAGCGTTCCAGCACCGTCTTGTGCGTCTGCATAGCGGAAATGGTGGCCATGTCGCTTACGATTTGATTCAGTCGTTCAGTTTCATCTATTATGGTCTGGAGATGAGCGTTGCGTTTTTCCGGGTTATTTCCTGATAAATCACGAATCATTTCCGCATAGGAACGAATCATGGTCAAAGGCGTTTTTAAATCATGGGAAACATTGGCTATCAAGTCTTTTAACCTGTTGTCTGCCATGCCCAGCTCGTAAGCTGTAGTATTGAGGGTATCAGCCAAATTGTTCAGTTCAGAGTAGGAATTAGCTTCGAATTTAACGTCATAAGTCCCTTTTCCCATTTCTTTAGCGGTATCGGTCATAGCCTTGATAGGTCTTGAGATTCTGGTGGCAAAGTACATGGCCAAAAGCAAAGCGCATACCAAGGTGAATATGGTTACATATACCAACTGGTGCCTCAAAATGTTCACTGTAGAGGAGACAGGATAGAGAGGCGAGAATATGTAAAGCAAACTTGTCTCTCCGGAAGCATCTTCTACTTGGCGCCCGTAAGCCAAAGTTTTATATTCAGCGAAACCTGTATCCATTTTAAATGAAACAGGAGCCCCGGAACTTTCCTGCAGCATGCTTTTGAGTTTCGGGGTCTTTTCTAAATAGTCGTATACAGGCAGTCTGCTTTCCGATTCCGGTGAAAAAAGCAATATGCCATTGCTGCTTTCCATCATTACATATAGGTCGTTGCTTACTGACAACTCTTGTATGGCTTCAGTAAATTCGGGGTCTTCATTTTGGTACGAACGAGAAATAGAGGCTGCAATTCTGTCAACCTCTGCGATTTTCATCTCTTCATAATAAGAATCCAGGAGAACAAGGTGCAGGAACCATATAAGGGCCACTACACCTACTCCTATGGCCACGAAATAAATCCATAACCGAAACTTGATGCTGTTAGCGTCAAATCTAACCTTCGTACTCAAATTTATAACCGACTCCTCTCAAAGTTACAATGTAGTCTCTATAAGGACCAAGATTGTTTCTCAAATTTTTAATATGGGTATCTATCGTGCGGTCATCGCCGAAGAAGTCGTATCCCCATATATCAGATAAAAGCTTGTCTCTGGAAAGCGCTATATTTTTGTTTTCTACTAAGTAGAATAGCAAATCGTATTCTTTCGGGGTCAAATCAACTTTGTTTCCGTCTACCGTAACGGTTCTGGCCGGTATGTTGATTTCCAGACCTCCGAATTTCATGACGCCTTGAGTGGCGTTGGTTGCTGCATTTTTTCTGCTCAGGATAGCGTTTATTCTTGCCATAAGCTCTTTAGGACTGAAAGGCTTGACAACATAATCGTCTATGCCGAGTTCGAAACCAAAGAGCTTATCGTACTCTTCGCCTCTTGCTGATAGCATTATTACAGGAATATCTTTTATTTTTTTGATTTCCTTGCAGGCGGAAAAACCGTCAAGCTTAGGCATCATTATATCCATTATTATTAAATCGTAATCATTTAATTTACAAAGTCCCAGAGCGCTCATACCATCTTCTGCTTCTGTAACTTCGTATCCGCTGAACTCCGCATATTCTCTTATGACCTCACGGATTTTGGCCTCATCGTCTACAACAAGAATCTTATACATTTGGGGTCCTCCTCGCGTTTGTTTTAAAAATCACATTTGTAACAATTAAATTATACATATTTATCTCATTTTAGCATGTACATTTTAACATAAACATGATAAAAGATAAAAGGTTTTGTGAAAAATAAATGTTGACATGTAAATTTTGACTATGATATGATTATATTTTTTATTGAGCCTTGACACAAAAGCGAAATGTCTTTTATACTAAATTTAGGTATACAATGGAAGGAGTATGTCTTATGTTTTCCGTCGGCGATAAGATCGTGCACCCCATGCATGGCGCAGGTGTCATTCAGAAAATTGAAGAAAGAAAGATCTTAGGCGAAGTGAAGGCATACTATGTTTTAAAACTGCCATGTAACGATATGGACGTTATGCTTCCTACAGATGCGGAAAGCTCTGTAGGAATACGAAGAATCGTGGACAAGACTAAGATAGAGCAGGCTTTTCAAGTGCTGAAAGCAGGCAGTTCATCTATGGATTCCAATTGGAATCGCAGATTTAGAGAAAACATGGAACTTCTCAGGTCAGGAGATATTCTTAAAGTGGCCGAGGTGGTACGCAACCTTACCAGAATTGACAGACGAAAGAAGCTATCTGCCGGAGAAAAGAAAATGTTATTGAACGCTAGACAGGTATTGATAAGCGAAATAATATTGGTATGCGACCTTCCTGAGAAAACGGCTGTGAAACTGGTTGAGGATTCTATTTAATTTATCAGACATTAACAAGTTTTCGGCTGGTACCTGACAAATCTTAGAAGAAAGGAGGAAAAAAATGTTTAAAAAATTATTTAGAGGCATATTCACTGCTTTTGGCATGCTGGTTGGATACGAACTCTTTGCGCTTTTTAATTTTCTTGCTGCAGAAGAAGCCAAAACAAACCCGGACTATACGTCGCTATCCAGGATGGAATCTATCGGGATGGGAATCTTTTTCGCAATTATTTTTGGAATCATATTTTACCGTATAGCTCCGGCCTTGGGAAAAACAGGCAATAAGATGGCTAACAATATAGGCAAGGATTTGCAGAGTGTTTCTGCTAACGATTTGCTGGCAGGCGTAGTCGGCATGATAATAGGACTTGTTATAGCTTTTTTGCTTACCAAGATATACCAAGACATAGTTCCTGCAGCTATATATGTGACGCTCACTATATGCAGCTATGTGCTTTTGGGATTTCTGGGAGCTGTTGTAGGAAGTAAGAAAGGTTCTGAACTTATAGCTAAGTCTATATCATTGAAAGTCACTCAGCCTCAGAAACAGCAGCAGGAAGAAAATGCATATGCTTATAACGCCAAGGATAAGAAAAAGACTCAGATCCCTAAAATCCTTGATACCAGCGTTATTATCGACGGCAGAATACTTGAGATAATCAAGACAGGATTTATGGAGGGTCCGATAGTTATACCGGAATTTGTCTTGGTGGAGTTGAGGCATATCGCAGACTCGTCCGACGCCCTCAAGCGGACAAGAGGAAGAAGGGGCCTGGATATACTTAATAAAATTCAAGAAGACTATGGAATCGAAATTTATAATTCCGATTCAGAAAAAGCCCTGAAAGAGATACCTGAAGTGGATGTAAAACTGCTGAAACTGGCTCAAATTATGAAGGGCAAAGTGGTAACCAACGATTTTAACTTAAATAAGGTGGCAGCCATAAAAGAAGTCCCTGTCCTCAACATAAATGAGCTGGCCAACGCTCTTAAGCCTATGGTTATACCGGGAGAAAACATGACGGTTTCCCTTATTAAGCAGGGAAAAGACCCGAATCAGGCTGTAGCGTATCTCGATGACGGCACTATGATTGTCGTGGAAAACGGGCGAAAGCAGATAGGAAATACTGTAAATATTCTTGTTACCAGCGTGCTGCAGACAGCAGCAGGAAGAATGATTTTTGGAAAAGTTACCAAATAATGTTTGTTGGAAATTACGGATTTATTTTATGTTTAATGATAGAAAAGTTACAGCTATTATAATGGCAGCAGGTAAGGGAAGCCGTATGAAAGCTTCCCTTCCGAAACAATTTCTCACTCTGCATGGCAAGACGATTTTGGAAAAAGCTACAGAACCTTTTCAAGTCTGCCCTCATGTAGACGATATTTTAGTGGTATCAAACGACGACTTTAAAGACCTTTGCTGTAAGATATGCAGCAGATTTTCAAAAGTTAAAAATATAGTCGGCGGAGGGAAGGAGCGGCAGGACTCTGTCAACAATGCGCTGCAATATGTTAATGAAGGATATGTGCTGATACATGATGGGGCCAGACCGTATGTATCAGAAGAAATCATAGAGGGAGTATTGGAAGCTGTCAATCTTTATGGCGCTGCTGTTCCGTGCGTCCCGGTTAAGGAAACTGTAAGACAAAAAATCACAGACACATCTGCACCTGAAGAAGGGTCGGGAACAAAAAGCATGACCGTGGACAGAAATTCGCTTTTTACGGTACAGACACCTCAAGGCTTCGAAGTTCAGCTCATTAAAGACGCTTTCAAAAAAGCGTATGAAGATGGGTATTATGGCACAGATGACGCCGGTCTGGTAGATAGGATGGGAAAAAGCGTAGCTATAACAGAGGGAAGTTACGGAAATATAAAGATAACGACCAAGGAGGATATGCCTGTGGAAATCAGAGCAGGATCAGGATATGATGTTCATCGCCTTGAAAACAACAGAAAACTCATATTATGCGGTGTTGAAATCCCATTTGAAAAGGGCTTGCTGGGACATTCAGACGCCGATGTGGCGGTTCATGCGTTGATGGACGCAATGCTGGGCGCGGCAGGTCTCGGAGACATAGGCAGGCATTTCCCTGATAACGATATGAGATATAAAGATATTTCCAGTTTAAAACTGTTGACAAATGTAAAATCGATTTTAGAGACACAAGGATGGACCTTAAACAATGCGGATATAACCATAATGGCTCAACGACCCAAGATCCTGCCTTATATACAACAAATGAGGCAGAACATAGCAGAGGTCCTTAATAAAGAGATAAGCTGTATAAATGTCAAAGCGACGACTACGGAAAAGCTTGGCTTTATCGGACGCGAAGAGGGAATAGCTGCAGAGGCAGTATGTATACTAAATAGAAATTAGAGGTGAAACACAAATGAAACTTTCAAATATGCATATAAAAACTCTTAGAGAAGTGCCGGCAGAGGCAGAGATACCTAGCCATATTTTACTTTTACGTACAGGCATGATAAGAAAATTGGCTTCAGGAATATATGGATTCATGCCGTTCGGATGGCGAACCATAAGAAAGATAGAGGATATAATCAGACAGGAAATGGACGCTGCAGGAGGACAGGAAATACACATGTCTGCCATACAGCCTGCAGAACTCTGGCAAGAATCCGGACGCTGGTTTGCCTACGGACCTGAACTTTGGCGTGTCAAGGACAGAAACGGAAGAGATTTTTGCCTTGGACCTACACACGAAGAAATCTTTACGGATATTATAAGAAATGATGTATCCTCCTACAGACAGCTTCCAATGAACTTATATCAAATTCAAACTAAGTATAGAGACGAAGCCAGACCTAGGTTTGGTCTCATGAGAAGCAGAGAGTTCATCATGAAAGACGCTTACTCCTTTGACCGTGACTTTGAGGGTCTGGACAAAAGTTACCAGCAGATGTATGGCGCCTACGAAAAAATATTTACCAGGTGCGGGCTGGCATTTAGAGCGGTAGAGGCTGATACTGGAGCCATAGGGGGAAGCAATTCTCACGAATTTACTGCCTTATCAGAAGTAGGTGAAAGCGAGATAGCTTATTGTGAAAAGTGTTCCATGGCAGCAACTACAGAAAGAGCTGAGTGTGTGGATGACCCGGCAGAAACGAGTGAAATGCTGCCGCTTGAAGAGGTTCATACTCCAGGCACTAAAACCATTGAAGAGGTTGCTGATTTCTTAGGAATTCCTCAAAACAGAACTATCAAAGCTTTGCTCTTCATAACTTACGGAAACGAAGGCGAAGAGAAGGAATATGTAGCCGCTTTTATCCGAGGAGACAGAGAACTCAATATGATAAAGCTTGTCAACGCATTGGGAATCCCTGAGCATGCTATAGAATTTGCTGACGAAGTGAAGATGGGTGAAAAAACCGGATGTGTCGGAGGCTTTACCGGACCTATAGGTCTGCATGACTGTAAAATCGTAGTAGACAGCGAACTTGTGGGACTTAAGAATTTGTGCGCCGGAGATAACAAAGAAGATTATCATGTGAAAAACGTCAACTACGGAAGAGATTATAAGGGTGATATAGTTGCAGATATCAAAACTCTCAAGGAAGGCGATAAGTGTCCGGTATGCGGAGCACCTGTCAAATATGCTCGCGGCATAGAGGTAGGCCAAGTGTTTAAGCTGGGTACCAAGTATTCTGAGTCGATGAACGCTACTTATAAAGATGAAAACCAGGAAGATAAATACGTGGTGATGGGCTGCTACGGAATAGGAGTTACCAGGACTCTCGCCGCCATAGTGGAGCAAAATCACGATGACAACGGTATAATTTGGCCTATGTCAGTAGCACCGTATCATGTGATAATAACTCTTGTAAAACCGGGAGACAAAGAGCAAGAATCTGTAGCAGAAAAAATTTATTCAGGATTGACTAAAGCCGGAATAGAAGTGCTGCTTGATGATAGAGATGAAAGACCGGGAGTGAAATTTAAAGATGCGGATTTGCTTGGCATTCCACTAAGAATAACGGTTGGAAAACGTGCAGCAGAAGGTATAGTGGAATATAAACTGAGAAGAGATGCAGAAAAAGAAGAAAAAACCATTGAAGACGCTATAAAGGATGCCGTTGCTTTGGTCAATGCCGAAAAGTAAAGGAGAGACAAGAAATATTTAAATGGGCAAATTTAAGACGTTGTTTTATGAAAATATGTATATAAATCTTTTTCTGTGCTTTTTTAAAGTCGGCATTGTAACTATTGGAGGCGGAATGGCAATGGTCCCTCTCCTGCAAGAAAAGATCTGCGATAAATATAAGTGGATGTCAGAAGAAGAGATACTCGATTGCATTGCCGTAAGTCAGGGACTTCCGGGTGTAATAGCCATAAATATGGCTACATATGTAGGATATTATAAAAAAGGATTTCTCGGAGCTTTATTGGCTACAGTAGGAGTTATATTACCATCGTTTGTAATCATCATTTTGGTGGTATGTTTCTTAGAAGTAGTAGGAGAAAATCCTTATATCGGCGGAATGCTGGAAGGCATCAAAGCGGCAGCCACCGGACTTATTGCTTATGCAGCCTGGAAGATGGGCAAACAGACTCTTCATAACTCTTTCCAATGGGTCATAGCTTTAGCTGCGTTTTTAGCTATAGGAGTATTTGGCGTTAACGCAGTATGGGTCATTTTGGCAGGAATACTTATCGGAGAAATATATTTTACAACAAATAAGGCAAGGGAGGACAAGGAAGATGGAAACGCTTGCTAAATTGTTCTTTACCTTTGCCAAAATAGGTTTGGTAGGCTTTGGCGGAGGAATGGCCATTCTCCCGCTTATATACCAGAGCGTATCTGAATTTAACGCCATAGACGAAGAAGAGTTCGCCAATTTATTCGCCATATCTCAGGCGACTCCGGGACCGCTGGCAGTAAATGCGGCAACTTTTTCGGGGTTTGAGACTGCCGGCATACCTGGCGCGTTGGCAGCCACCATCGGAGTGGCATTTCCTGCGTTCATTCTCGTAGCTATATGCGTTAAGTTCCTTAACAAGTATAAACAAAGTCAGCTGGTACAGGGTGCATTTACAGGAATTAGGCCTGTAGCGGTAGGAATGATAATGGCGGGCTTTCTTATGATGGCTGAGACTACTTTGGTGTCCGGAAGCATTTTTGACATAACAAGTTTTGGAGAAGTTTTCGATGTAATAAAGCCGGTGCAGACGGTTATGATTATAGCTACGTTTATTGCAGCGAAAAAATTTAAGGTGAGTGCTTTGAAGCTGATATTCATAATGGGTATTTTAGGAGCATTCTTGTGTAAAGGAGAAATATTATGAAAAAAGTTATCATTGAAATGGAAAATGGAGATATTATGAAGGGTGAACTCTACCCTGATGTAGCGCCTATAACTGTAGCAAACTTTGAAAAATTGGCAGCCGATGGGTTTTACGATGGACTGACTTTCCACAGAGTAATCCCTGGCTTTATGATTCAGGGCGGATGCCCTATCGGTAACGGAACAGGTGGTCCGGGGCATAATATAAAGGGAGAATTTGCGGCCAACGGTGTCAAGAATGATCTTAAACACGACAGAGGTGTCCTTTCCATGGCCAGAGCAATGGACCCCGATTCAGCCGGCTCTCAGTTTTTCATCATGGTTGAGAAGGCTCCTCATCTGGACGGCCAGTATGCGGCATTTGGCAAGATAACGGAAGGTATGGAAGCTGCTGATAGAATTGTTTCAGTTGAAACAGATTACAGAGACAAACCGCTCGATCCGCAAGTGATAAGGACTATAACTGTAGTAGAAGAATAATACTCAAAGAATGAGAGTGTGACCATGGCATTTTTCAAAGAAGTAGGAGAAGACATAAGGAATATAGTTGAAAAAGACCCGGCTGCCAGAAACGGTTTTGAAGTGCTCATCTGTTATCCCGGTATTTGGGCATTGATACTCCATAGACCGTCCAACTGGTTTTATCGCCACAAGATGAAGCTGATAGCGCGAATCATTTCACAGATAGCCAGGTGGTTTACAGGAATAGAGATTCACCCCGGTGCCACAATAGGAAGAAGATGCTTTATCGACCATGGCATGGGCGTGGTGATTGGAGAAACTACGGAAATCGGCGATGATGTAACCATTTATCAGGGCGTAACTTTAGGAGGAACGGGAAAGGACACAGGAAAACGTCACCCGACTTTGGGAAACAGGGTGATGGTAAGTTCCGGAGCCAAAGTTCTCGGACCATTTAAGGTAGGAGACGATGTAAAGATCGGCGCAGGTTCAGTGGTTCTTAAGGAAATTCCGCCTAACTGTACGGTGGTGGGCATACCGGGAACCATAGTGAAGCGAAACGGCAAGAGCACTACGCAGGATTTAAATCAGGTGGATTTGCCTGATCCTATAGCTGTAGAGATAGAGTGCCTGAGAAAGAGAATAGTTAATCTGGAAAATATGCTTAGAAATGCTAATGCTGAGCATGATACATCAGAAATTTTATCAGAAGAAAAAACGGAAAGAGATAACGGAGAGGAAAACCATGAAGATCTATAACACCCTTACCAATAAAAAAGAGGACTTTGTGCCCATAGAAGAGGGCAAGGTCAAAATGTATGTATGCGGTCCTACTGTATATAATTATTTTCACATAGGTAACGCAAGGCCGTTTGTAGTGTTTGATACTATGAGAAAATACTTGGAATACAGAGGATACAAAGTAAAGTACGTTCAGAATTTCACTGATGTAGATGATAAGATAATAAAACGTGCCAAGGAAGAAGGAGTTACAGCCGGTGAAATAAGCGAAAAATACATCGAAGAATACTTCAAGGACGCTAAGGCTCTTAACGTAAAAAAGGCTACCGTTCATCCTAAAGTAACCGAGACTATGGGAGATATAATAAAGTTTATCCAAGATTTAATAGATTTGGGATATGCCTATGAATCCAATGGAGATGTTTATTACAGAACAAGAAAATTCAAGGGCTATGGAAAGCTTTCCGGAAAAAACATAGATGACCTTATTGCAGGGGCAAGAATAGCAGTAGGCGAGAGCAAGGAAGATCCTCTGGACTTTGCTTTGTGGAAGGCCAGAAAAGAAGAAAGCGAGATAGCTTGGGAATCACCATGGGGCATGGGAAGACCGGGATGGCATATAGAATGTTCAGCCATGTCAAAAAAATATTTGGGCGACACTATCGATATACATGCCGGAGGGCAGGACTTGCAATTCCCTCATCACGAAAATGAAATAGCTCAGTCGGAAGCTCACAGCGGTAAAGAGTTCGCTCACTATTGGATGCACAACGGCTATATTAACATAGACGGGACTAAGATGTCCAAATCGCTGGGCAATTTTAAAACAGTGAGAGACCTGCTGAAAGCATATGACGGAGAAGTGCTGAGATTTCTGATTTTAAGCGGTCATTACAGAGGCCCTATAGATTTTGGTGAAGATATATTAATACAATCCCAGAACGGTCTTGCCAGAATGAGAAATGCTAAAAACAATCTGAAACATTTAATTGCGTCCGGTAATGGTCAAATGACTGAAGAAGAAAAAGCAACCCTAGAAAGTTTTGATAAATACAGACAAGAATTTATTGAAGCGATGGACGACGATCTCAATACCGCTGATGCTATCAGCGCTGTGTTTGAGCTCATAACGGCTATAAATACAGCTGTTAAGGACGGAGCATCTAAAGACTTTGCTAAAGGATGTTTAGATCTTCTCATGGAATTGACCACCGTGTTAGGACTCCTGCAGCAAGACACAGAGGAAGAAGTTACAGAGGTAGAGCCGGAAATACAGGCTCTCATAGATGAACGCCAGGCAGCCAGAAAGGCAAAGGATTTTGCCAAAGCAGACCAGATAAGAGATAAGCTGAAAGAGATGGGAATAACTCTCAAAGACACTCCGCAAGGGGTACAGATCATAAAAGAGTCATGATGGAAAAAGACGTCAGACAGATAAATACCACTGCGCTGGCCTTTATGGGGGATGCGGTATACGAAGTATATGTCAGAAAGCATGTGATGGAAACAGGGCAGACCAATGCTGACAGGCTTCATCAGATGGCGGTTCCTTATGTCAGGGCTAAAGGACAGGCACAAGCTGTCAAAACCATGCTGACAGGTTTTTTGTCAGAAGAAGAGAGTGCGCTGGTCAGGCGTGCTCGAAACAGAAGAACGATTTCCAAGCCGAAAAATGCCGATATAATAGATTATAAGATGGCCACGGCTTTCGAAGCGCTTATCGGTTTTCTGTATCTTTCCGGAGAGGAAAGCCGCCTCGAAGAGGTGATGGCAGAAGCCGTAAGAATAATTGAAAATGCTTGATTTAAAGGTAAAAGGAGAAGGAGTATGAGCAAAGCGGATATCCTGTTTGTAAACATGTGCAAGCAGATACTTGAGAATGGATATTCTTCGGAAGGACAGCGGGTTAGGGCCAGATGGGAAGATGGCACGCCGGCCCATACTATTAAGACGTTTGGAGTAGTAAATCGTTATGATTTGCAGGAAGAGTTTCCGGCTTTGACCTTGAGACCGACAGCTATCAAAACAGCTTGTGATGAGCTTCTGTGGATATGGCAGAGAAAATCCAACAATATTAAGGACCTTAAGGGCCATATCTGGGATGAGTGGGCTGATGAGGACGGCTCTATAGGCAAAGCATACGGATACCAGATGGGAATAAAATATCGCTTCAATCAAGGCGTAATGGACCAGGTAGATAACGTGCTTTGGCAGCTTAAGCATACTCCTTATTCGAGAAGAATTCTTACCAACATATACAATTTCAGCGATTTGGCAGAGATGAATCTGGAGCCGTGCGCTTACAGCATGACTTTCAATGTAACCGGAAATAAACTCAATGCCATACTTCACCAGAGGTCGCAGGATATTTTGGCAGCCAACAATTGGAACGTGGTACAGTATTCCATACTGGTGCACATGTTTGCGCAGGTCAGCGGACTTATACCGGGAGAGCTGGTACACGTTATTGCTGATGCGCATATCTATGATAGGCATGTCCCTATAATTAAAGAACTGATACAGAGACCTCAATACCCGGCGCCTAAGTTTAGCTTGAATCCGGAAATAAAAGACTTTTATGATTTTACCGTGGACGACATAGTAATAGAAGATTATCAGAAAAACCCACAGGTACTGAATATACCGATAGCAATATAGAGGAGAAACGATGGAACTTATAGCAGCGGCAGATAAAAATTGGGCCATTGGCAGAGACGGCAAGTTATTATGTCATCTGCCCGGAGAATTGAAATATTTCAAAGAGAAAACCACAGGCAAGACTGTAGTCATGGGGAGAAAGACTCTGGAAAGCTTGCCCGGAAGCAAACCTCTTCCCAACAGACGCAATATTGTGCTTACTAAAGACCCTTCTTTCGAAAAAGAAGGATGTGAGATCGTTCACAGCGTCGATGAGCTTTTCGACATTTTGGGAGAAGAACCTGTGATGGTTATGGGCGGCGCTTCCGTCTATGAACAGTTGCTTCCTTACTGCGACAGCTGTTATATAACAAAAATAGACGCATGTTTTGATGCGGACACATACATTGCCAATTTAGACGAGAGAGATGATTTTCAACTGGAGTGGCATAGCCAGCCTATGGAAGAAAACGGTTTTACTTACCGATTTACCAGATATGACAGAAAAACGGATATATAAAAGAGAAAATATGAAAGATAATAAAAGTGAACATCGCGACCAAAACCAAAACATTATATTCGGACGAAACCCGGTTATTGAGGCTTTGAAAAGCGGCAGAGCCGTAGAAAAAGTTTTAGTCAGCAGCTCTGATGGTTCTGCTCGCCAGATTATCGCCATGGCCAAGGAAAAAGGTATTCCGATTGTAAAAACCGAGAGGCAGGCTTTAGACAGAATCGGCGGCGGTGCATCTCATCAGGGAGTTGCCGCTTACGTGAGCGCTTATGCTTATGCTCAGATGGATGACATCCTTGCGAAGGCTCAAAGCGCCGGAGAAGAACCTTTTGTTATCATATTGGACGGATTGGAGGATCCGCACAATCTGGGAGCCATTATGAGAACTGCTGAATGCGCGGGAGCACACGGAATTATAATACCTAAAAGAAATTCTTGCGGTCTTACCGAGACTGTGGCAAAGACGTCTGCAGGAGCCATTGAGTACATGCCATGCGTAAAGGTTTCCAATATAGTGAGAACCATAGATGAACTTAAAACTATGGGATTTTGGATAGCGGCATGCGATATGGGAGGTCAAGAATATTACAGGACTGATCTCAGAGGAAAACTTGCCGTTGTCATTGGCGGTGAGGGAAACGGCATAAGCAGGCTGGTAAAAGAAGCTTGCGATTTTACTGTTTCTATGCCGATGAAGGGCAAGATAACTTCACTTAATGCCTCCAACGCAGCTGCGGTTTTGATGTATGAAGTGAGAAGACAGAGAGATGGAGAGAGATAATTATAATATCTTAACAGATGAAGAGCTGGTCAAAATGGCCCAGGAAGGCAGTGTGACTGCTGAAGAATTTTTAATAAATAAGTATAAAGAGCTGGCGAAAATCAAATCCAGCATGTATTTTATCGTGGGCGGAGACCGGGAAGATGTCATTCAAGAAGGAATGATCGGCATTTTTAAGGCGATAAGGGAATTCCAAGAAGAAAAAAACGCATCTTTCAGAACGTTCGCGGAAGTATGCATCAATCGGCAGATTATTTCTGCCATCAGAAAAGCAAATCTCAGAAAACATCAAATCCTCAACGAATCGGTGTCGCTGAGCCAGGAGCAGGACACAAAAGAGGGAGAAAAGCCTCTTGAAGAACGCTTGCGTTCTAAAGACAATGATGACCCTGAAACCCTCATGCTGATGAAGGAGATTACAGATTTTCTCATTGAAGACAGCAAGGAACTTTTCAGCCCGTTGGAGCAAAAAGTCCTGGCAGCAATGCTTAAAGGCAAGAAGTATAAGGAAATAGCGTCAGAGCTCCACAGAAGCAGCAAAACGGTGGACAACGCTATACAGCGTATAAAAAAGAAAATTTATGATTATCTTGGCTATTGATTTTTTAGTTATTGATTTTTTGCTTATTGACTTTTTTGGAGACATATAGTAGGATAAATGTTGCGAATTGATTTAATACTTTAATTGCATATGCTGTTGTAGCTCAGTCGGTAGAGCGCATCCTTGGTAAGGATGAGGTTCGGCAGTTCAAGTCTGCTCAACAGCTCCAAGAGAAAATCGAGACCTGATGATGGTCTCGATTTTCTTTTCTTCAAACGAGCAGACTTGAACTCGCTGAGCGTGGCCGTAAGCGAGAATATCCGGTGAATATTCGAGTAGGCCACGGGTCGCAGGCGACCGAAAGGGGAGACAAGACCGGCGAACCTGCGTAAGCAGGGGCGCTCAAGTCTGCTCAACAGCTCCAAGAGAAAAGAACCGTTGGAATTTCAACGGTTCTTTTTGCGAGCAGTTATATAAGAAACAGTGGTATTTCCATCTAAAAGCTGATATAATATAACTGTCAAGAGGACAAGCTCATAAAAGCGGTTAACCTTCCGAAATTCAAAAGGGATTTTGGATTGAAGGAAGGTGGTAAAATGATAAGGATTACCATTACATTTAAGAAAATCCGTATCACGATTTACATAAAAAAATAACCGCTCTGCTTGAACCCTAAGCGGTTATTTTAACTGCACAGGTTAACCGTTTTTAGCGGTTTTCCTCTTGACCTTAATATAGCACAGCAGACCACAGAATTCAACATAAAAAATCAAACTTTTCCGCATAGGGCAAAAGCCTTATGTGGATTTTTCCTAATATTAAAGCTGGAATATAGGATGATAAAAAATAATAGAACATAAGTCTTAAAGTTGATGTAATATAACATCCAAGAAAATAGGCCATAAGAGCGGTTGACTTTCGGAAAGAAATCCGATGTCTGATTATGAAATCATCGTAATCGTACTTATGATTATGGGGTTTATCAGATGGGATAACCACAAGAAGTAAATAACCGTGAAGGTTGAAACCTAATGCGGTTATTTAAATAAACCTTTTAAAAAATTGACTAGAGAGTTCGCCACATGGCTTACTCTTGGCTTTAATATAGCGTAAAAAATTACAAAACTCAACATGAAGTACCAAATCTATTGAAAGAAAATCTCAATACAATATAGTTCGTGAACATAAGAACCCGACAAGCAAACTTGAGATACTTGATACAAATTAGATACAAAAAAGAAGGGGAAGAACTTTTGAACTTCCCTCTTCTTTCTTTTATTCATGTTCGATATTTTGTAAAGCAAAAATAATGCATTGATTTATAAATTCATTTCTGCTTATATCAGCTTTAGTAGCATTTTCATCTATTTCCTTAAGTAAATCTACCGGAAGGCGGATAGATATGACTTCCTTATCTTGTTTCTGTGGAATAAATTTTGCCATTGGTCAAATCCTCCCTTTACATCATTGTATTCAATATGTTACAATTTGTATGTATTCAATATTTGATATTTAAAAATGAATATAAAAGGAGAGATGTTAAATGGACTACAAGCAATGTCTGGAGCGAGCAAAGCGAGTTATTGAAACAGACATAGAATACAATGTTTCCTTTGAAGTAAAGTCTTTATTCCCATTACATGAATGGGAAAGTTGGAGCAAAGGAGAAAGAACTACTTTTGGAAAGCTTTTTTCCAAAGAGGTTACTGATGGAAAAGTAAAGTCAGTAGTAAAATATGGAACTGGAAAGAGCAGACATAATCTTTACATTAAAATGAAAAAATAGGGTTTTACCATTTGTGCTGGAGGAAAAGAGGAATCAATATGAATATAACTAATGGATTGGAGAACAAAATGTTGCAAAGAGAAAACACAGCGTATTTTTGTTTGATGTGTGGTGGGATTATTTTTTTATTTGGCTGGATCAAGTTAATGGAATTATTGAAATATAATTCTATAATTTATATGACTGATTTTATAGAACTTCCGATGGGTATTTGTGTTTTGATAATGGGCGTATTTAGGTTGCGCAAAAAAAACGAATTGTGGATAAAAAAATGTAGCGTTTTTATATGTGTCGCCATGTTGGCTATATATACATTTTACATAGTAACAATATTTAGCGATTATGATGTGTCATTTATCTTATGGTGCATGACAGAGTACTATTTTAAACATGGTTCCACGTTTGCTGAAGGTTGGGTAAAAGAATTTACCTTTACCTTTGTTTATATTGTGATGATATTGCTTACAAGAATTATTACATGTCTTTGGATCTTGAATAATTTAGTGACATCAATAAAGAAAAAATATGTAAAAAACAAAAACAAAGAAAGATTAGTTATATGTTTAATTTCTCTTATGATCACAATTATTTTGTGCTTGACTGGATCTATTTTATATAAAAATGTGATGAATGGTTCTATATCAATGGTAATAACTACCATAAATCCCCTAATTATGAGTACTTTGCTTGTAATAATTTCATATATTTCCGTTACGCAGATGAAAAACGGACTGCTCGTCCAAATTGATAGTGATAACGAAAACATATTGAAGAGACCCTCCGATGAGGCAGACATTAAATACACTGATCGTACTGAAGAAAAAGCAAATAACATTAAGATGGTAAGAAAGGAACAAAAGATGAAATATTGTAGTCATTGTGGTAAGGAAATATTTGATGAAGCAGTCATATGCCCTAATTGTGGTTGTGCTGTAGCTGGGAATGATTTAAAAAGAATTACAAGAAAGGATACACCGTCCACAGGTTTAAATATTTTATCTTTTTTTATTCCTATTGTTGGGCTAATACTATATCTGTTATTGAAAGACGAAGAGCCTAAGAAGGCAAATGCGGTAGGAAAATGGGCATTGATTGGAGTAGGGGTAGGTCTAGGGCTGTGGATTATTATTACCATAATATCAGCAATGATGAATGCTATAGTATATATTTAGTGTGAGGAGGTGTTGTAAAATGAAGTATTGTAGCCATTGTGGAAAAGAAATCCTCGATGAGGCTGCCGTTTGCCCATATTGTGGGTGCTTAGTTAAAAATGAGAAAAAATTAGCTCATGAAAAGCATATACAAAAGAATGTTTTTAAGCTATTTAAGACAAAGAAGGCAATTGCCTTAGGAGGATTAATCGTTTTATTATTGGCGGTTGCATTTATAGTCATTTTAAATAATAACAACATTTTTGATAAAGTGTCATATGGGATGTCCATGGAAGAAGTGCATTCAACTTTTGGAGAACCAGATGATGTAGACGATTTATATGATACGGAATATAATTTTTATGATAATATAAATTTTGCAGGAATAAATGGTACTCTGACAATGGGTTATGACAATTATGGAAATGTGGAATATATAAGCTGGACCGTATGGATTTCAGATGATTTGGATTCTGATCATGATAGGAAGATAAAGATGATAGAAAAAGTAAAAAAGAAATTAAATAAAGTATCTGGGTTAGGAGCGCCGAGTTATAGTGACGATGATTACTATACATGGGATACTGTTACGGGCAGATCATATGTTTTGACAATTGAAAGCTATAATTTCAGTATTATCGCTATAGATTCTGAGCTGAAATAAACGATGGTAAATATACCTCAAAGCTGATATAATATAACTGTCAAGAGGACAAGTGAAAGTGGCTGACCTTCCGTAATTCAAAAGGGATTTTGGATTGAAGGAAGGTGGTAAGGATGTTAAGAATAACGATTACCTTTGGTAAGTTAAGAATAACATTTTACATAAAAAATAATCGCCACTCTGCTTGAAACCAGTGACGATTATTAGTCCATAATGGTTAGTCGTTTTCATCGACTTCCTCTTGACCTTAATATATCACGTCAGACTACAAATTTCAACATTAAAAATCAAACTTTTCCGCATAGGGCAAAAGCCTTATGCGGATTTTTTGAGGCATTTTGGCATGGATAGTAGGAAGACGTATAAAAAATTAGTTCTTTTGCAAAATACAAGATGAAAAGGTATATTAAATAGAGATATTTAAAGATTACTTTTATATCGATAGGAGGAGAAATGAGGAAATTAACAGTTTCATTTTTAGCATTGATATTGTGCCTTGTGCTGGTGTCATGTGGCTCAGATGATAATAACAACAATACGGGGACTGACGACGATACGGAAGGTGTCAAAATTGAAAAAACTGTAGACGCAGTAGCTGAAGAATTGGGCTTAGGAGAAGGTACGGAAACCCTTTACCAAACTATAGGCGCGGAAGCCGGCAAAGAGTATAAAGATGGCTCCGTAGAACTATATTTGTTTGATGAGCAGTCAGACGAGTATGAAGCGATCGAAGATGGCAGCGGTGCGATTCAGGCAGCAGCTACAAATGACGGTATGGTCATAATTACAGATGACACCGCCTTGGCTGATGAGTTCGAAAAAATTCAGTTTAAGTAATAGCTGACAAGAAGAAAGGATGGACGACAGACGTCGCTCATCCTTTTTTATTGCTTTCTGCTTCATCTGCTTCGCGTATGAACAATTCATTCGGTGTGCATTCAAAAAGATCGCACATGATGTCAATCACTTCATAGCGGATGGACTTTGTTTCGTTATTGATCATTTTACTGAAATTTTGATAGGACATACCCAGTTGTTTATATAGCCAATATTTAGTCTTACCGTTTTTTTCAAGCAGACCAATGGCATTTAACTTAACCATAAGAGACCTTATCCTTTCATGAGATATGTACTGATAAGATTATAAAATAATTGTTTTGTTGGCTTATAGACTAATGAATTATATAATGTAAACATGAGATATAAGCGCGCCCCAAAATTTAAGCGGGGGGGGGGTTAGATGAAAAAAACAGCAATAATTGTTGCGTGCATTTTAGCTTTGATTACATTAGTTTCTTGCCAGGACAAAGGTTACGATGCCAAGACCGAAGAAGCTCAAAATTTATATAATGACGGAAAAATCCTTCCGGCAATAAGGCTTTTAGA
>UQEW01000043.1 GCA_900540145.1 uncultured Eubacteriales bacterium | reverse complement strand
TCCAGTTAAACAGTTTTATTATTTCAACTGTCCACCTAAAGGGGAGCATATCAAAGAGGCTATTTTGCAGACTTTTTTTCAAAATTTATAAGAAAAAGTCTGCTGAGGTGGGCTTTCGATAAATTTCGACATGGATTTGGAGCCTGCTAATGTAATTTTTTTTGAAAAAATGAATTTTTGTCATCAGCGATGCTGTAAGAACCGGCAGGTAATACTGCAAGCCGTGACAGATGGCACCGATTGCCGCTCATACTATGAATGAACGAGGAGGCCTATATATCTGGCAAAAGAAAAGCAGCGCTAATTTCATATGAAATTAGCGCTGCCCCCTATTGTACAAATACTTCAGTTATACTTTAGTAAAATCTCCATATTTTTTCTGGAAAACGTTAATCTTGCTTGCGTTTGTTATAAACATAAATTCTTGTTATAAAGCATCCGGAAAAAGCTAAGAGCAAGATCCAAAGAGCTATATTCTGCTCGTCTCCGGTTTTCGGACTGCTGCCGGCGTTAATTTCGTCGCCGGCGTTATTTGCGTCACCGGTCTGCGTACCGCTACCAGTCTGACCGGTCGGATTGTCATTGCCGCTTGTGCCGGTCGATCCATCAGGGTCAGTCGTGTCATCCGGGTCAGTCGTGTCATCTGGGTCAGTTGGATTGTCCGGGTCAGTCGATCCATCCGGGTAAACTGAGCCGTCAGTTGCGCTGAAATACAACTTATCTTCAGTGGAAGTTCTTGAAAGCACCGTTTCTTCTGTAAACGGAGAGCCGGCTATTTCAGCCGCGTTTTGCTCCATCGCTTTCCAGTCCGGAGCACCTGTATCTTCATCGACGATCAGATTGTCCAGAACACTCATGGCAATATTCTCGCTTGAAGGACGGGCGATAAGGTCTCCTTCATAGTAGATACTGTCCGTAGCTCCTGTTGCAGCCAAATTTCCACCGGATATTATGATATTTCCGCCGGTGTCGTCATCAGTGTCTTTAAGTGCGCTGAGACCATTGGAAAGACCTGTAAAGCCTGTATAGGCGCCGTATGCACCGTTGGCACGGACTGAACCGCTTTCTATAACGATATCTCCGGCGCCGGCTGCGATAGCTGTTATACCGTTGTCGGCACAACCGCCGTTTGCATTTACAACGGTATCTTTGCCTGTTATGGTGATGTCTCCGGTTTCGCTGAACAATCCGCCCGAATACTGAGGTATCACTCCGTCAACGGCATATAAAGGACCTGTGGCGGTCACGCTGCCGCCGGTTATATTGATGTCGTTGTATGCGTAAATGCCGTCTGCAGTTCGGGCTGCGGTCAGCTCTACCGCCGCAATGACGTCGCCGCCGCTGATATTGATATTATATGCACACATTCCGTCACTTGTTGCATTGTCAGGATCATCGTGGCATTCAGCTCTTCCTGCGACAACAATCACGCTGCCGCCGGTGATGTTAACATCGTTGTCGGAAAAGAAACCGTGGCTGTATGCTCCGTCTTCTTCGGCGATCGCTTTACCGCCGACCGCTTTGACTGTGCTGTCAGTTATTGTAATATCACCGTTATGGTTGTAAATGCCTGTACTACCTGCTTTGGATCCGTTGATGCTGCCGCCCTTGGCTTCCACTTTGCTGCCTATAATGGTCACATTGTCGTAAGCATCGATACCTTCGCTGTAAACGGGAACTTTTCCGTTGCTATATATGCTGCCGCCTGTTGCATTGACAGTGCCGCCGTTTATTGTGATATTTCCTACATTTGAATATATACCATAGCTTTCATACGAGTAAACATCGTTATCCTCATTATCTTTTGTGATGTCACCGCCGGCGATGTTCAGTGTGCCGCTGCCGGAGACAGTAAGATCCCCTTCATCGACAAAAATACCGTAGCTTTCGCATGTGTCTCCTGTTTTATCGTCGACTGCCGGTCCGGTGACTGTATTATTACCGGTAAACTCCACCTCAAGATTGAGCAAGCTGTAGATTGCGGCAGCAGCTTCTCCATTATCAAATTCGTAGGAGCTCTGAGTTACTGTTGCATCTCTCAGTGTCAGAGTTTCGCCATCCCATTTGATGTTATAATTTTCTTCTGTGGCGCCTGCGGTCGTTACTTTGCCCTCCTCACTGGTCAGGGCATAGGCCGGTTCTGCCGTGCTTGCCGTCAACATCAGATTTCCCACATGAATGTCTGCCTCAACGGGCTTTGGAGGCCTTGGTGTTACGAGTTCACTGTGGAAATATTTTTCATCGGAGATCCTCAAACGAATATCTGTTTCCTCAATAAACGGTGAACCACCTATCTCCTCGGCGCTTTCTTTGTTTTCGCCGGCCTTTACCTCCAAGGCTTTATCGGAAACGTTGGAGCTGACCATGACCGGCTCATCTGTCGTGATCGCCGCATTGGCGCCGGAGGCGGTTACCTGGCTTCCGGATATATAAAGACCTTCATCATGGGAAATACCATAGCTGTACACGTATGAAGCTTGAGCCGTACCTGTGGTAGCCGTTACAGTGCTGTCTGTAATAGTAACGATAGTACCGGTATATATTCCACAACTGTAGGCTGCGCCGTCTCCTTCGGCGACAACGTCTCCGCCTTTAGCTTCCACATGGCTGTCGGAGATGATGATGTCGCCTGGTTCATTATGATTTTCGTCAGTCGCATTTGCGGCATATATGCCATAACTTTCAGCGTATTCACCTTCATTTGTTATATCGCCTCCTGTTGCATTGACAATGCTGCCGGTAATGCTGATATCGCCCATATATGCATGCAGACCTTTGCTTCTTGCAATATTTATACTATCTTCTGTAAACTTAGTAATATCAACCGCACCGCCGTTAGCTGTTACTTCGCCGCCGGTAATACTTATACTGAGATAGGATTCTATACCGATGCTTTCAGCGTCTCCTCCGCTATTTGTTATATTGCCTCCGGTGGCATTGACTATGCCGCCGTTGATGGTGACGCCGGCAAAATAGATGCCGCTACTGGAAGCGTTGTATTCGCCATTTTCAATATTAATATTGATGTCTCCTCCGGTGGCATTGACTGTGCCGCTGTTGATAGTTATATTTCCGTCCATAGAATAAAGACCGTAACTTAAAACCGTGCCATAGCCTTTTGTTTTTGTGATATCGCCGCCCTTTACATTTAAAGTACCGCTGCCGACGATGGTGACATCGCCTTCGGAATAAATACCAAAGCTTTTATCGGAAGAGTCATTTTCAAGATGAGGGCCTATGACCTCATTGCTGCCTGTCAGTTCTATTTTAAGATCAGTCTCACAGCAGATGGCAGCCAATGCGTCTCTATAATTCGTCTTCGAAGAGCCGTTGGTGACCGTCGCGTTATGCAAGGTCAGGGTGCTGCCGTCCCACTTGACATTGTAGTTGTATTCATTAGCGTCAACGGTCTTCACTGCACCGTCTACAGTCGTCAAAGCATAGGCTGGGTCTTCTATAGTGCCTGTCAGCTCAACACCGCCGACATAGATAGTGTCTCCATCTGCCGCAAAGGCCGCAGACGGTATAAACGTCAGCACCATGCACAGACTCAGCAGTATGGCCGCAAATCGTTTTTTCATGGCTTTGTTTCCTCCTTTTCTTTTTTTGCCTACGGTTCTTGAAGGGTGCTGTCTATTCTCTTTTTTTCATGATTACATACCCCAAGAAGCGCACCTGATGTCTGTTTGTAATAGCGGCAAGAGCCGCAATCGATGCATTCGGTCTCAGCTTCGGCCGGTTCTGCATATATGCAGGCATCTTCGATGGTAAGCAATATGGGACAGCCTTCCGGAGTATATACCGGGTGTGCGATAAAATCGCTGTAGTCTTCCAGATACCTTTGAGAATATTCATCCCAGATTAAGGGAATCTCCAGGTATTTACTGCCAATCTTATACAGGTTGGCTTTTCTGTCCATCATTGATTCTCCTTTCATCCACAAACAGCACATTTGCTATGACCTGCTATTATCAGGTACTATTTTTTACTTAATTATATAAGAATAGGAAAGACATTTCTATTACCCGTTTTTACTATCAAAATAGGTGATATGATAAAGCTTTATAATTTCATTGCACACATTAGCAGTTCATTTATTCTGCTATTGATTAGGCATAAGATATAAGAAGTTTTCACATAAAAAATGGGCAAATGATTGCCCATTCATAAATTAAAAGAATTAAGTCTGAGGAAGGTGCAGGTCGTTTTATCTCAACATATATTGTTTTAACTCTTTTCTTGTCTCTACATTCAATTTTCTCATTACTTCAGATATGTGACTTTTTACTGTGTTTACTGAAATATTTAGGTGGGTTGCAATTTCTTGATTAGTCCAGCCTCTGGCGGCCAACATTGCCATGGCAAATTCAGTGGTAGTCAGAACATCAGCTACATCATGGCCGGTAATTGGATTGTGAACTCTTCGCCATCCGGAAGAGAAACGATAGGTAATGTCAATGATCCGCTTAAAATCCTTCGGCCATTTTGGCTTAATAACGGCTTCCAGCATTGCACCCAAGAGACCGTGATGCTCGCCGAAGCCTTCAATGAGGTCGTCAGGTTGAGCTATATCCCACGCTGCCAGAAGATGGCTCTCTGCTCGATCAGGCTGCTTTAAACTCATATAGTCCATTACCGCTACGAGATGCAGGTATATGGCAGGAATCGGATAAAGAACTGCACCCATAGAAAGGGTAGCCTCTACGATACCGGCGCTATGCGCATATTCCTCTTTTAAATATAAATAATGTGCTTGAACGTACATGGCAAAAGCTCGCAATCCTTGTGGGAGCATAGGCAAGAAACTATCAACATCCGGCATTTCTTTTGGCAGCGGCAGATGCAGCAGAACAGCTCCTGCTGAAGCTACAAAAGCTGATGCCGCCCGAATTTGAGGAGATTCTTCTCCTGCAGAGGCAATGGCAGCATTTAACTCTCCCAACGCAAATTTGGCTTTGTGTATTTGTCCTATGGAAAGATTTGAATAAGCATATATCAAACAGGCAGACAGCCGAGCGCCCATATCGCTGCTTGTGAGATAGGCCTCTGCCTCTTCCGATGCTTCACTTGGATGACCGCTGAAATAGTGGTACTCCGCCATAGCAATATCTTTTTGCGGCCCAGGCTCCATAGCTTCCACAGCTTCCAGACAATGTCCCGGTATAAAAGCGGTGTTCATTAAAGGCATGAGATTTGTATGGTCGAGCAGTTTAGCGGACGATACAGGAGCTTGGTTAACATTGTCTTGCTTAGGTGTCTTACGCGGGTCATCGGGTTTATCTGCGTCCACGGGAATCGCCCATGATTTTCCGAATTTTTGTATGCCGGGAATACGCCCTTCAATACAGTATTGATTAACTCTTCGTTCCGATACGTTCCATTTTTTTGCCGCTTCTCGTATGGATATATAGCTTTTCATTATACTGCAGCCTTTCAAAAAAATTCAATTTCAAAATTTGTATTTTTCACGTGTTTATATTGAAATTATATGCGAATATTCGTAGCTTTTCAAGATTTTCCATTGATAAACCATGTGAAAACAATATAACTAACGTAGAAAAAATAAAGTAAAGATGTAGACTTTTATGATACTATAAAGCTGTAAGAAAAATTTTTATATATTTGTCACAAAAGAGAAGGAAGATTGTTTGATATATAGAAAGGGGAAAGGAGGGGCAGGCTTGAAAACAGAAAACAATCATAGCCAGATAGACGATATGTATAAGCGTTACTACAGTCAGCTTATGCTCATAGCCTGCTCGTATACTCACGACAAGGTTTCTGCGGAAGATCTGGTACAAGAAGCCTTTCTCAAAGCCATACTGTCATATAAAGCCGGAGGCAGCTTCTTGTGCTGGGCAGGAAAGGTAATCCGCAACTTATTTTTTAACAGCAAGAAAAAAGAGAAGCACTTGGAAGAAAGCAGCGTAGAAGATTTATCTATTACGCAGCAGGAAGACTTGCTAAAGGATTATATCAAAGGAGAGGAGCGTGTAAGACTGGCAGCGATGATAGCTTCTCTTCCGGAAAAGTACAAAAGCGTTATGATTGAAAGCGTATATCTGCAGCAGGAAAACGCTCAAATCGCAGTTTCTCATGGAATTTCCGAAGAAAATGTAAGGCAGATTAAGTCGAGAGCCAAAAAGATGCTCATAAAGATGAGGGAGGAAGAAGATGAAAAATATAGGGGATAAGTTGAAAAAAGACAGCGACGATTTAAAAAGCGGTTTAGAAAATATGGCAATGGATGACGACGCACAATTCGATACCTATATAGAAAAAGCAATAAATAAAAGAATAAGAAAAATCGCTGCAAAAACATGCATTATAATCTTAGCATCTATAGTTGCCGTAATATTTTGCATAAATCCTGTCGTTAGTCTGTTCTTTCCCAATGCGGAGAAGCTCAATGAAAGAGATGGGGAAAATCCAAGCCAGCTGCTTAAACTCATGCGTGCTTACTATGAAACTGTGTATCCTGATAAAGAGGTGACAATGCTTGAGGTGGAAAAAGATGGCTTTGGCTGTTATACCATTCAAACAGTGGTAATGGACCATAGCGGAGTTACGACACGAGGCATAGGAGGGGCGCCTACAGTGGAAATGGCTATGAAGTGGGGACGATTGTCTGTAGAATCTGACCCACAGAATCTAGCCACATTCATATTAGGTAAATTTTATAACGGAACAGTGTATGTGCAACCGGAAGATGTCATAGCTGATCTGGAAAAGCTGCCTGAGACTGCGTACATTTACGTCAACGTCTCTCAGAACCAAGCATCAGATGTTGATGACGTAATGGTCAAAGCTGGAAAAATGTTGGATTGGATACAAGTTTATCAGCCGGAAAGCAACTTTCAAGCCGGTGTCAGACTTGCTGTCGGCGCAGCTTGTGAAGAAGGAGATACTGAAAGACCAAACATGAGTTCAGAAGAGATAAAAGAAATATATCTTTCAAATCTGAAGCTGCTGCAAGAGAATTATGATTTATGGAAAGATTTGGGCTTGTACAGCAACTCCACATTGCATTATGTTCAAACAGATACTATACAGAACGTTATTGACGCTGCTGAAAAGGACGATTCTTTCCGAACAAAAAACTACTTTATAAGCGGCAGCAAGGCAGATGTTTTAGAATATCTAAAAACGACAGACTGTGTGTATCTTTGGGTAGAAAATGTACAGTACAGTGCTTTCGGCTAGGGACAGCCAAGGAGCCCGAACCGGCCCGAACCGGAGGGGTCAGATCCGGCTAGGCGGATCAAATTGAAAGCAAGACATACTAACAGTCTGAGAGCCATCAGGCGATAGCCTGATGGCTCTTGGCAACAGATATGGAATTATCAAGCTGTTGTATGGTGTCGAAAATATCTTTTTCAGTGGTCTTAGGATTGATGGTACACATTCGCAAGACTTTTTTACCGCAAAGCTCGGTGGTGAAAATCTGGGCGAAACCGCTTTCTGTAATTTCTTTTGCAATATTCTGATTTATCTTATCCAGCTGAGATTCGTTTAAAGCTCCATCTCCCTTGTAGCGGAAGTTGACTATTCCCAGTTGTGCATGGGAGATGATTTCCCAATTAGGATTTTTAATGAGCAATCTTTCAACCAGGCGCGCCATGTCGCATCCATGATCGATGACATCGGCCATTTGACGGGTACCGAGCACTTGAAGCGTGAGCCATAACTTTAAGCTTCTGGCAGGCCTTGTCAATTCGGGACCCAGATCCCATAATTCTATGCTGTCTGGAGAGGCTGCGGCGTCTTTTAGATATTCCGGATGAGAAGAGAAGCTGTTGGACAGCGTCGATTGATTTCGCACTAATACCATGCTGCACCCGTAAGTTTGCATCATCCATTTGTGAGCGTCCCAGCTTAAACTATCTGACAATTCTATGCCGGACAGACTTTCTCTGTGTTCTTCAGATAGGAGGGCTGAAGCGCCGTAAGCGCCATCAACATGCATCCACATTCCATATTGACGGCACAAGGCGGATATTTCTTTAAGCGGGTCCACACTGCCTGTGTTAGTGGTACCTGCGGAAGCGACTACGGCAAAAGGCTTTCTGCCGTCAGCAATATCTGTGCTGATAGCTTTGCGAAGGGCTGACATATCCATACGAAAAACTTTATCGGAAGGAATAATGCGAAGCTGCTTTTTGCCGAAACCGATGATGTGAAGCCCCTTAGATACCGAGGAATGAGTTTGGTCTGACAGATAAACGGTGGCTGAGGGACGCTCATCAAAAGAAAGTTTTGCGTCTCTGGCTGCTGTCAATGCTGTTAAATTAGCCATAGAACCACCGGACACAAACAAACCGCCGCTTTCTTTGGGATAACCGACCAAGTCGCACAGCCAGCGGATAAGCTTTCTTTCTATTACATCGGCGGCAGGAGCGTTGAATTTGCAGCTGGCGTGAGGATTATATGCGCTGGTCATAACGTCGCCCATCCAAGAAAGAAGGGAAGTTGTTGAGGGAACGCAGGCGAAACTGCGAGGATGTTGCGGTAAAGGCGCATTGGTGTAAATATTGTTAAGCATTTCTGCGTATACTTCTTGTATGAGCCTGCCGTCAACAGGTATTGACTGGTTTCTTAAACTTTCTAAACTGTCTTTTTTAACAGCAGGGCAGACAGGCAAAGTATTCATATCATTATAAAGTTTAACAGCCTGTTCTACAAAATTATTCATTAAGGCGCCGATTTGCCGGTTTTGATTTTTTTCTTGGTCATACATGTTGTCGTACATAACATTCGTCTCCTTGACTTTAATATATAATAATGCTACCATGATTCTTGAAGATTGTGAAATTAATAGATTTTATAAAAGTGTTCAAAATTTTTGAACTTTGTTTGAACTGCATTTGAATTGGTTTTAAATTGGTGTGTTTATGGAAATCAGAAATCTTATAACATTTGTCAGAATTGCTGAATTACAGAACTTCTCAAAAGCGGCGAAACAATTGGGTTATTCCCAGTCTGCAGTCACAATGCAGATAAAACAGCTTGAAGAAGAACTTCACGTGCAGCTCTTTGACCGGATTGGGAAACAAGTAAAAATGACTCAAGAGGGGCACCAGCTGCTGCCTTATGCGTTAGACATATTGGAATCCATGAGAAAGGCTCGAAATATTGCTCATAAACCGAATAAGATATCGGGCAAACTTCGCATAGGCACATGCGAATCATACGTTATAAGCGTCTTACCGCCTGTATTTATGGAGCTTGGGGAAATTTGCCCGGAAGTAGAAATCAGCACGCATACTGCATTGGTACCTGACCTTTGTAATATGCTAAGACAAAACGAGGTGGATATTCTATTCTTTCTGGATAAAAAAATATATTTCCCTGAGTGGATAAAGGTGTCAGAAAAGCCTGAGAAGATATTTTTTGTGGCGTCTTCTCGCTCCGAGCTGGCCGGTCAAAAGCATATAACGATAGAAAAACTCCTTGAACAGCAGCTGTACCTTACTGAACAAGGCATAAGCTACCGGTATGCCATGGAACAGATGCTGGCCTCCGGGGGATATGAATTACATCCGTTTTTAGAAGTAGGCAATACAGATGTAATTACTCGATTTCTGCTGGAGGGAAAGGGTATATCATTGTTGCCGGAATATGTGGTAAAAGATTATCTGGAAAGCGGACAGCTGGTAGTTTTGGATACAGAATGTCCTGATATCGTAATGTGGAGTCAGCTGGTGTATCATAGAAACAAATCTGTTACTCCGCAGATGAATTTGTTTTTGGAAGTTATGATGCGTTACGTTAATCAATGAATCGATAATGCGGTGCGACACAATGCGGCGCGACACGAGAGGGAGGTCATTATGATTTTATTTTTTTCAGCGACAGGAAACAGCAGACATTTGGCTTTAAAGTTAGCGGAAGATTTGGAAGAGAAAGATATTGTAGATATAGGTGGGATGATAAAAAAGGGCAAGACAGGCAGCTTTGCATCATCAAATCCTTATATTTTTGTATTGCCCACATATGGATGGCGCATGCCGAGAATAGTATCGGATTTCATTGAAAATTCTCAGTTTGATGGTAACAAGAGAGCATATTTTGTTCTCACATGCGGAGATTCTTCCGGTAACGCCGGCAAATATGCCAAAAGTCTTTGCCTCACAAAAAATTTAGAATTTATGGGCTGTACAGGGATAAAGATGCCTGAAAACTATGTAGCCATGTTTTCGGTGCCTGATGAACGGACTTCCGAAACTTTGATAAAAAGCGGAGAAAAAGAAATAAAGAGGCTTGGACAACTGATAAAAGAAGGGAAACCCATACCGACAGACCATTCATTTATAGGCGCTTTGGAAAGCGGTATAGTAAACTCAGCATTCTATACGTTTTGCGTAAAAGCCAAAGGTTTCCGCTCTACAGAGCAGTGTATCGGATGCGGTCTTTGCGTGCAGTATTGTGTATTGAACAATATTAAATTAAAAGACGGGCATCCGGTATGGGGAAATAATTGTACCCATTGCATGGCATGCATATGCAGATGCCCGAAAGAAGCTATCGAATATAAGAACAAATCCCAAGGTAAGCGCAGGTATTATCTGGAGGAAGAGTAATATATAAAACCGATATATAAAACTGATCAACAAAACCGCCGAATCACTTTCCCAGATATTCTTCCAGAGTAAGCCCTTTTTCGGTTATTTCTTTGGCGACGTCAACGCCCACATAACGAAGATGCCAAGGCTCATAAGAGTAACCGGTTATATGGGTTTTGTCTTTCGGATATCGGATTATGAATCCATATTCGCTGCAATGATTATTTATCCATATGCCTTCGGGATATTCTATAAAGTTTTGTTTCAAATCATATCCCATTGAAGCGGAAGTAACGTCCACAGCCCATCCTGTATGATGCTCGCTTCTGCCCGGATAGGCTGAAATCGTATTGGCATAATCAGCTCCATACATCGAGACATAATTATGATAGATGGTATCTTGAGTGGAATAAGAACGATAAGTGGAACATATTACAAATTCAATCCCTTCGCTTTTAGCATCCTCCATCATTTTAAGATATGCTTCGTAGGCTTCCTTTTTGAAATAAAGGCCCTGGTTGGTGGAAAGAGAACCGTCTACGGCGACCATATCAGTAGGCTGGTAATCAGGAGATACTGTATAAAGTTTGTTGACGAGGACAAGCTTGTTTCCGTCGTCTTTTTCCAAGGTGCTTATAACTTCCGGCAATCCGCTTACGTCTATTCTTTCCGTGCTGCTTTGGGAAGGCTCAGTCTGGGGAGTTTCACTGTTTTCATCAGAATGATCCTGGGAATTTTCAGATGACGTGTTGGCTGACAGACTGCTATCATCGCTGGAATCGTTGGAGTCATTGGAAAAACTACAGCTGAAAAGACAGAATGATGACAATATCAATAGCATTATTAAATATAATTTTAGATGTTTTTTCATTAGCTATACCCCCTTTTATATAAGTCTAAGTATATTTTATTTTTTAATTAGTGTCAAAGTATTTTGTCAAAATAACAAGACTTATATGGATAATTGCGAAAGGTAATGGTATAATCCTAAATATAATAAACTTGGAGGAAGTAAAATGGCAGATAATTTTATTCAGGAAATTATTGAAAAAGACCTGGAAACAAAAAAATACGGAGACAAGGTATACACTCGTTTTCCGCCGGAACCCAACGGATATCTGCACATAGGACATGCCAAATCTCTCTGCCTCAATTTTTTGACGGCGGCCAAATATGGCGGTAAATGCAATTTAAGATATGATGACACCAATCCTGTCAAAGAGGATGTGGAATATGTAGACGCCATAGAAGAAGATGTAAAGTGGCTGGGACTGCAGTGGGATAAGAGACTTTGGGCGTCAGACTATTTCGATACCATGTATGACGCGGCAGTGGAGCTGATTAAAAAAGGCAAAGCCTTCGTTTGCGATTTGACGGGAGAAGAGATAAAAGAATACAGAGGCACACTTACACAGCCCGGCAAAGAGAGCCCTTACCGCAACAGAACCGTAGAAGAAAACCTCAGATTATTTGAGGAAATGAAAGAGGGCAAATATAAAGACGGGGAAAAGGTACTTAGGGCTAAAATAGATATGGCATCGCCTAATATCAATATGAGAGACCCGATCATATACAGGATAGCTCACGTGTCCCATCATAATACTAAAGATAAATGGTGCATATATCCTATGTATGATTTTGCACACCCTATTGAGGACGCCATCGAAGGCATCACTCACTCCATATGCACCTTGGAATTTGAAGACCATAGACCCCTTTACGACTGGGTTTTAAGAGAAGTGGGATGGTGGCCTACTCCGCCGCAGCAGATAGAATTTGCAAGGCTCAATCTGACCAACACCGTCATGTCCAAGAGATACCTTAAAGCCTTAGTGGAGAACGGTACGGTTGACGGCTGGGACGACCCCAGGATGCCGACCATAGCAGGTATAAGAAGAAGAGGATATACGCCTGAGGCAGTAAGAAACTTCTGCGAGGCAATAGGCGTTGCCAAGGCCAACAGCACAGTAGATATTTCTTTACTGGAACATTGCGTAAGAGAAGATCTCAAAGGACGGGTGGAGAGCAGAAACGTGGTGTTTGATCCTGTCAAGGTAATAATAACCAACTATCCTGAAGACAAGACAGAACTTTGTGAGATAGAAAATAATGCGCAGGTTCCTGAGATGGGAACCAGAAAAGTTTCTTTTTCAAGAGAGCTTTGGATAGACGGAGCAGATTTTATGGAAGAACCTCCGAAGAAGTATTTCAGGCTGTTCCCTGGTAACGAAGTCAGACTCAAGGGCGCCTACTTTATCACGTGTACAGATGTGGTGAAAAACCAGGACGGCACCATCAAGGAGATACATTGCACTTATGACCCTGCCACCAGAAGCGGAAGCGGATTTGAGGGCCGTAAGGTTAAGGGAACTATACATTTTGTTGACGCTAAAACTGCGGTGCCTGTAACGGTGCGTCAGTTTGATTACTTATTCTTAGAAAACGAAAACGGAGAAATGGTAACAAATCCACAGACCATGAAGACCTCGACCGCATATGCCGAAAGTTCCGTTGCTGATGCAGAAAGCGGAGACAGATTCCAATTTTTCCGCCATGGATATTTTGTAGCCGATTCCAAGCTCCATACGGCTGACAGACCTGTTTTTAATGAGATAGTAGGACTTAAGAGTTCGTGGAAGCCGGGGAAATGATGTTGGCACGACTTTTGCTATAGTTTAAAAAGCGAATGAAAGTATTTAAACAGTGTTATGGCAGGAGGTAAATTATGTACAAAGAAAAAGTGGATATCGACGCTATACCGGGAGAAAGATGGTTCCCAAAGGAGACAAACTTTGAGGATGACATGCCGGAATACTGGGGAGATTTTGGAGTTTGCTCTGAAGTTGATACGCTTAAGGCAGTTTTGCTCAGGCGTCCCGGAAAAGAAGTAGAAAATTTTGACCCGGCGGCGGTAAGATTTTCCGATGAGCCTATAGATGTGGAGCTCATGAGACAGCAACACGATGAAGTAGCTAAGATATATAAAGATTTCGGAGCTAAAGTTTATTATGTTGAAAATCAACGTGAAGACAGGCCAAATGCTGTATTCTGCAGAGATCTCATGTTTATGACTCCGGAAGGTGCGATTCTTACGAGACCGGCGATGGCAGCAAGACGTGGAGAAGAAAGATATATAGCAGAAGCGCTGGGCAAAATCGGCGTCCCTATATTGAGAACTATAAGCGGCGATGGCATGTTCGAAGGTGCTAACGCCATGTGGGTAGACAGACATACCTGCGTAGTTTCCACAGGCAGCAGATGCAACAGAAGCGGATATGAGCAGGTAAAATATGAGCTTGAGAGAATGGGAGTAGAAGTATGGCATATGCAGCAGCCATACAGCAATATCCATATAGATGGTCTTATGAGCCCTGCTAGCAACGATGTAATCCTTATACACGCTCCGCAGGTACCTTATGATATCGTAGATATGCTTAAGAAAAAAGGTTACAAGATTCTTGAAGCTCCGTCCAGAACTGAAGTAAGAGAGAACTTTGCCTGCAATTTTGTCGCTTTGGAACCGGGATATATACTGATGCCTGAGGGAAGCCCTCGTACTCAGGACCTGCTTGAAAAAAACGGCATCAAAGTTAAGACGGTAAACATTTCCGAGATAATGAAGGGCAAGGGGGCACTTCATTGCATTACGGCGTATCTTAAAAGAGGATAGAGCGAATTATATAAACTGATAATTATGTACAGCCCTGTATAGGCGAGATTGCTTATACGGGGCTTTGCCTTGATATCGAAGCGGCAATAATGTAAACTTAAAAATACAAAAGGAGGAAATTTTTGAAAGGGAGGTTCAGCGATGTTAAGCAGATATGTCGAGCAGCTTTTGAATGTTTATAACTATATTGACGGTATAGTCATAACTGATAAATACGGATATATCGAGTATTATAAAAATTACAGGCCGGATTTGAATAACCTTAAGGAAAAAGAAGTGCGCCGCAAGCATATTACAGAGGTCTATCCCGATCTGACTGAAGAAACCAGCAGCATTTTAAGAGTACTCAAGACAGGGAAGCCTATTTCCAACGAGTTTCAGGTGCTCAAGACATATAAGGGGCAAAGCATTAATGCTATAAATACTACTCTGCCGATACGCCAGGATGATGAAATTATCGGCGTGGTAGATGTTTCAAGGTATTTAGACCCTCCTTATCAAAGGCAGGATATAGTCATTTCAGTAAAGAAAAACGTAGCGGCTACCAATCTATATTCCGTTGACGATATTATAACGCATTCGAGAGAAATGGAAATGCTCAAGGAGCGAATAGTTATGGTTGCGGATACTGACTCTTCAGTATTGATATATGGTGAGACAGGTACTGGAAAAGAAATGGTGGCTCAATCCATTCATACGTCCAGCAAAAGACGCGGACACAAGTTCATATCGCAAAACTGCGCAGCAATTCCCGCCAACCTTTTGGAGGGCATATTGTTCGGAACTGTAAAGGGAAGCTATACAGGCGCGGAGAACAAGCCGGGACTTTTTGAAGTGGCTAACGGAGGAACACTTTTCCTAGATGAAATCAATTCTATGGAGAAAAGCATCCAGCCTAAAATTTTAAAAGCCATAGAGGAAAAACAGGTGACCAGGCTGGGAGGATACGAACCGATAAAAACCGATGTAAAAATCATTTCAGCAATAAACTGCGATCCGATAAAATGCGTTGAGGAGGGCAAGATAAGGAGCGACCTCTTTTATAGGCTGAGCGTCGTTCAGATAAACATACCGCCCCTTCGAGCAAGACAAGAGGACTTGTTTTATCTTGTGGACAGCTTCATTGAAAAATTTAACAACAGCATGGGAAAGCGGATAATGGGGCTGGATGAAGAGGTAAAGGATATTTTTAGCGAATATGACTGGCCGGGCAATGTGCGTGAACTTAAGAACGTCATAGAAGGCGCTTTTAATGTAGCGGGAAATAGATTTATACAGGTCAGCGATTTGCCGGAATATTTAACAAGAAGCGTATTTTCGCGCGGTATGGGGGCATATGAGACTGAGCTGGAAAATTTGACGGGTATGTTTTGGGACGCTCCAGAAAGTAAGATGTTAAGCATGGATAAGGCTTTTTCTGATTTTACCTTTGACGAAATTATACGGCAATACGAGAAGAAAGTTGTTACATGGGCTGTATCGCGGACGAATAGTTTGGTTGAGGCGGCGGAACTCTTGGGATTAACTAAACAAAATTTGAATTATAAAATGCATAAGTTGGGAATAAAAAAGGATGATATAAAGAAATTGAAAAAATAAAATGGATAATATGGTGACTCTGTGTCGGTAAAGTGAATTTTTACTCGCTTCGTAAAAAAATATTTTACCGGTACAGATTTTTTTTACTTTTTTGGCTGTTTATCGTTAAAAAAACAGCTCTTACGTGGATTGTACCAGGCGGAAGTTTCGATCGAGTTCTTGATGAAGAAACAGGACAGACGACAGTAGTGCCGGATAGCTTCCAGTATACTGAAAAAACGCCTGTAGGACCGTTTGACATGTTTGTAGCTTTGCCAAAGGGATGCATACAGGTAGCGCAGATATTGTTTATTATGATTTTTGCTTATTACTGGACTTATTCAGTAATGCAGTCTGGTGCTTTATCAGCGTTGTTTAACAAGCTTTTGACAGGAAAAACAAAGAATAATAAATTTTTTATCCCTATATGTATGACTGTCTTTTCACTGGCTGGCTCTACTTATGGAGCAATGGACTCAGTATGGGGACTGATTCCAGTATTTACAGCTTTATCCATAGCTATGGGATACGATGCTCTAGTAGGCGTAAGCATAACTGCCGTTGCTACTTTTACAGGTTTTGCGGCAGCTACCACCAATCCATATACTATTGCGGTAGCTCAATCTATAAGTGAATTGCCTCTTTATTCGGGACTTGGACTTAGATGGGTGGTTTGGTTTGTCTTTACAGGAGTAACTATACTTTTTGTAATGAGATATGCTAGCAAGATAAAAAAGGATCCGAGCAAGAGCTTAGTATACGGTTTAGACTACTCTGATTTTAAGCTGGATGAAACCGTTGAGGAATTTACTACAAAGCATAAAGTCATTCTCTTTGGAATGCTTGTTACAATAGGTATTATCGTATGGGGCACGCTAGCTGCAGGATGGTACTTGGACGAAATGAGTGCCACCTTCATAATCTCCGCTATAATTACAAATATTATAGCAGGCAAGAAGCCTGAAACTATGGTTGATTATTTAGCGACAGCACTTGCGGGAATGGCTAAAGCGATGCTTGCTGTAGGATTTTCCAGAGCTATTTTGGTTATCATTACTGAGGGAAATATTTTAGACACAGGAATTAATTTCTTTACAAGCTTTATGCAAGATATGCCTCAGTGGCTTGCAGGAGAGATGATGCTGGTAGTGCAGAATATTATAAACTTCTTTATACCATCAGGAAGCGGACAGGCGGCAGCTATTATGCCAATTATGACTCCTATTGCTGACCTTGTAGGTGTAAACAGACAGATTGCCGTATTGGCATATCAGTTCGGCGACGGATTCTCCAACATGCTGTGGCCGACGGCATCATGTGTAATAATGTGCAGTATAGCTAAGATTCCTCTCAACAAATGGTACAGGTATTTTCTCCCGCTTTTCGGCATTTTCTTCGTGTTGCAGATGATTTTCATTTTCATAGCTACGATGATAAATTATCAATAAAAATGCAATGTAAGATAAAATATAAATTGCTGAAAGGGAGATACATAAGCATATGAAAGATGAAAAGGAATTAAAAAGCCAGTTGATTAAATGCCTGGAGCGATTTGAAAGTGAAATTTACGCTCTCAACGATTTTATGGCGGCAAATCCTGAGCTGGGAAGAGAGGAGTACAAAGCTTCACAAGCCATAGTTGAGCTTCTGAGAAAAAACGGCATAGAGACCGAATATCCGTTTGCGGGATTTGAAACAGGCTTTTGTGGAAAGATAAATCCCGAAAAAGAAAAAAGGGCGGTTATTTTGGCGGAATATGACGCTCTTCAGGGAATGGGCCATGCATGTGGGCACTGTGCCAGCGGCAGCAGCAGCGTGTGGGCGGCGCTTGCTCTTAACGAAATGCGCGATGAGCTGGACTTTGGAATTGATATCATAGGGACGCCTGATGAAGAGCGAAGGGGAGCTAAGTGCTATATGGCTGATGAGGGCATATTTGATAGGTATGATTTTGCAGCAATGGTTCACATGGGGCCTGTCAGCACGGTAGATGTAAATATGATAGCGCTTGACGGACTTAATATAAGATGGCACGGCAAAGCCTCTCATGCGGCATCTGCTCCTGAAGAGGGAATAAATGCATTTAACGCGGCAAGACTTTTCTTCGACGCGGTGGATATGATGAGACAGCATATCGTTCAGGAAGCGAGACTTCACGGATACTTGAGACATGCCGGCACAGCCGCGAATATAGTACCTGATTTAGCTGAAGTTACATTTTTGGCCAGAGCTCCCAAAAGAAAGGACCTCAATGGTATAACCGAATGGGTTAAAGACTGTGCGAGAGCCTCAGCCATGGCAACGAAGACATCTGTTGAAATTGAGCCTTCAGGTTTGCCGTTCCATGAGCTTTATATAAGCGAGTCAGGAAGGAAATTGATGGAAGAATGTTTTAAAGACATTTCCATAGAACCTGACAACGGTACCGTAGGAATGACAGGTTCTTCAGACATAGGCAATGTGGACTACCACTGTCCGGCTTTTCATCCTATAATGAGCATAGGTAAGCCGTATCAGTGCCATACTCTGGAATTTGCCAGCGTTATGCAATCGGATTTGGCACATAAGGCTATCAAAAATTCGGCTGAATATCTTATCACTTTATGTGTAAAGCTGTATTCAAACGATGATCTTATGGAAAAGATAAAAAAGGAGCACAGTGAATACAGAAAAGGCTGATTTTACATTCTGCCGTAGATGAAATACTAAAAGCCAGAGTAATTTCAGCGGACTTTAACAGATAATGCCTTACAAAGAAAAAATGAAGTTAAGATGAGCATCTATAGGTTTCTTAGCTTCGTTTTTTCTTTTACTTTCTATATTGTAAGGGTTTTAATATCTATTGATATACTTGTAAAAATATGGTAAAATATGCTCGCTTCAATTTAAAGAATGCAATCAGAGACGAGGGACATAAGATGATGACAGAAACGCTTGTGATTGTGGCTAAATGCATTGCAGCTATATTAATTGGAATACTGGCAGGCAACGGAGCGGTATATTTTTTTAATAAAATTCCGGGCAAATGGCTTTGCGATTATGGACAAGAGCCTGATGAAGAACTGCTCCATCCGACCAGCCAGCGGATAAAGAGTACGCCGTGGAAATATCTTTTTACCGGAGTTTTTATAGCCATAGGAATTTACCTGGGACTTAAAGAACCGCTGTATGCCGTAGCTGCAGTTTTGTCTTTATGGCTTTTGCTTGAGATGAGCATAGCTGATATAAAGTATAAAATTGTACCGGATCAGCTGATAATGCTGCTTGTGGTTACGGCTATAGGATACATACCTCACCATGACGGCGGTCCTGTAGAAGGACTTTGGGGAATGTTGATCGGCCTCGGCGTTATGCTTTTGATGGCTGGGCTGGGAAAGCTTATTTACAAAAAAGACACCATTGGCGGAGGCGATATAAAATTATTTGCGGTGCTGGGACTTTGCATGGGGATAGACGGGATTATAGCAGTATTCATACTGACTACCCTCATAAGTGCGGCGCACTTTTGCCTTTTGCTTGTCAGGAAAAAGATAAAAGCCCATGAAAAAAGGCCGATGGTACCATATATCACAGTTTCTTCAGCAATTTGTACATTAGTCAATGATGTGAGACCAAATTCGTGAAAAAGAAAAAGGTCAAGT
>UQEW01000042.1 GCA_900540145.1 uncultured Eubacteriales bacterium | reverse complement strand
CTAATAAATATCAGCAAAACAGTTGGTCGCCGACAAACTATAATACTTTCGGCAATATTATGTTTGCTGCCCCCGGCACTACTTCCATAGCTACTTCCTCTGCGTCTACTATCTCACCGTCGGTGCACAGCCTCATAGTTTTCGAAAGCGGTGTTATCACTGCTTTTTTGCATTGTTTGAAATAAATTATCCTATCGATATTATCCAGCTCCAGATGAGTTCCTTTAGCGTAATAAGGGAATTTGCCTATGAACTCTCTCCTCGAAACGTTATATATGATGTTGACATCCATCAGACCGTCTTTCATATCTGCTTTAGGGGAACTCTTAACGCCCCCTCCGCAATATGAACCGTTAGCCAATGCCGTCAGCAGCAGTGGTCCCTGGTGAACAAGCTGATCGTCCAATTGAATTTTAAGATCAGCTCCTTTTTTCTTGACCAAAATGCCTACCACTGCAGCCATGTAAGCCACGCTCCCGGTAAGCAAGGGATACTGTTTGAGACGCCCTGTCAAATCCACCACATTACAGTCGAAACCAATGTTGAACATGTTAGCGCAATAGCGCTGCTGCACACGACCGTCGAGGATGCCTTCATATCTTATCAGGTCTATCTTTGTTACCTCTCCTTTTAGCTGAGCCTCTACGTCCATAAAATCTCCCGCGTCAGGAAAGTTTCTGACGAAATCGTTTCCCGTGCCTATGGGCATAACCCCCACTGAAGCATTGTCATATCCAATTACTCCGTTAAGTATTTCGTTAAGAGTGCCATCACCCCCACAGGCTATAAATCTTATTTCTTCACCTTTATCTAAAGCTTCGGAAGCTGCCATTTTCGCAAAGCTTTCTGCATCTCCTACGCTTTTTGTAAGATAAAAACCAGCAGGAATGCCTGTGCTTTCAGCCACACGGTTTATCCTGTCTTTTAACTTATCTATGCCTTTTCCTTTGCCTGCTTGCGGGTTAACAACAAAAATTATCTTCATAAAACCATATACCACTATCTAAGTTAAAATTTTGCATATAAAACATATAAATATTTTACATTTTTTACGGCATAAATCAACTGCTACTTTTATTTTGCTTTTTTCTGGGTTATAATATTTAAAGTAAATTTTATATCGGGAGGCAATTATGGACTCAAGAATTGAAAAGCTTTCAAGCGTTCTCACTGCTTATTCATGCGACTTGAAAAAGGGTGAGAAAGTTCTAATAGACTACGAAGGTGAATGCTGCCGCCCTCTGGTAAGGCAACTGATTAAAGATGCGTACAAACTGGGCGCCAAACCTTATGTAAACCACAGGGACAGCTCCATACTGAGGGAAATCCTTCTGAATGCTGACGAAGAGCAGATTGAATTCCTCAACGACTATCAACTTTATCAGATGAAGGGTATGGACGCTTACATCGCCGTAAGAGCCGGCGAAAACACATCGGAATTGGCCGACGTACCAGCCGAAAAATTAAACATGTATTACCGGCTGACAAGCCCTACTTTGGATCACAGAGTAAATGAAACCAAATGGGTGGTCTTAAGATATCCGAACCCTTCAATGGCACAGCTGGCAGGCAGGTCACAGGAGGCCTTTGAAGATTTCTATTTTGATGTATGCACATTGGATTACAAAAAAATGAGCGAAGCTATGGATCCGCTGGTAGAACTTATGAACAAAACAGACAAGGTTCACATCGTGGGTCCCGGCACAGATCTTACCTTCTCTATCAAGGACATCCCTGCTATCAAATGTGACGGACTGCGCAATATTCCTGACGGAGAAGTTTATACAGCTCCTGTCAAAGATTCGATGAACGGCGTCATCAGCTATAATACCTTTTCAGAAGAACAAGGTTTCACCTACGAAAACATCAGATTTGAAGTTAAGGATGGCAAGATAATAAATGCTACAGCCAACGATACCGACAGAATCAATTCGCTGCTGGATACCGATGAGGGCGCCCGTTATTTCGGTGAGTTCGCCATCGGAGTAAATCCTTACGTCCTTACGCCTATGAAAGATACCCTGTTTGATGAAAAGATATGCGGCAGCTTCCATCTGACGCCGGGCAAGTGCTATGAGGACGCATACAACGGCAACAGTTCCGCTGTTCACTGGGACCTGGTAATGATTCAGCGTCCTGAATTCGGAGGCGGAGAAATTTACTTTGACGATGTATTGGTGCGAAAGGACGGTCTCTTCGTAATAGACCAGCTGAAAGGTCTTAACCCTGAAAATCTGAAGTAACAGTTAAAGCAGCAGAGGCGGACTAGTCACAAGATTATAAAAGGAGATTTGAAAATTTAATGGATAAGAAAAAAATCGCTGTACTTTTTGGAGGTTGCTCCAGTGAATACGGTATTTCCCTAAAGTCAAGCCACAGCGTCCTAACTTATATTGACAAAGACAAATACGAACCTATTCCCATCGGCATAACGGAAAAGGGCGACTGGTTTCGTTATTACGGAGACATCGAAAAGATAAAAGATGATTCTTGGCAGGACGATAAAAAGTCTTGCATCAAAGCATATATCGTTCCTGACAGAAGCGTACACGGGATGATGGAGCTGACTGCTAACGGTCCTGTCTTTACCAGACTGGATGGAGTTTTTCCGATGCTTCACGGCAAAAACGGAGAGGACGGAACCGTGCAAGGTCTGATCAAACTGGCAGGTATCCCTCTGATGGGATGCGGAGTGCTGTCATCTGCGCTGTGTATGGACAAATACCGTGCCCACGTGATAGCCGAAGAGGCAGGCATAGCTGTTCCTAAAGCCATAAGCCTTGAGGGAGAATTTGGTGAAAGGGGGGTCTTAGAAAAGGTGAAAGATCTCAGCTTTCCTCTCTTCGTCAAACCTGTCAATGCCGGTTCTTCTTACGGCATAACAGTAGTTGAAAGTCCGCAGCAAATTATGGATGCCATAAACCTGGCCCTGCAATACGACGATGAAATCATAATTGAGGAAAGAATCCCCGGCTTTGAAGTAGGATGTTCCATAATCGGTAACGGAACCGATGACGACGTAATAGGAAGAGTTGACGAAATTGAACTCTACACCGGATGTTTCTTCGACTACACCAGAAAATACACAGGAGTGGATTCCAAAATACATACTCCTGCAAGAATTGACAACGAAACAGAAGAAAGAATCAAAGATACGGCAAAAGTCTTATATAGAGCATTAGGCTGCACAGGTTATGCCAGATTGGACATGTTCCTCACTCCTGAAGGCCAAATCGTATTCAACGAGATAAACACCATACCCGGTTTTACTTCAGTAAGCCGTTTCCCTAAAATGATGGCAGGAGTCGGACTTGAATACAAAGATGTAATAAGCAAGATAATCGAAGTCGGGCTGGCAGCATCAAAATAAATTAATATAAAAGAGAAAAGATAACGTTATCCTTTCTCTTTTTTAATATTTTATCTGTATCATGGTCTAAGCTGCCAGTCTATAGGCTCCTGCCCTGTAAGTTCTAAAAATCTGTTGGCTTTGCTGAAATATCCTCCGCCGAAAAATCCATTGAAAGCAGAAAGCGGGCTTGGATGTGCTCCCGAAAGAATCATATGGTCTTTGTTGGTTATAAGAGACTGTTTTGATTTGGCATTAGCTCCCCACAGTATAAAAACCATAGGTTTTTCTCTTTGGTTCAGAAGTTCTACTATTCTGTCAGTGAACTTTTCCCATCCCTTGCCTTTATGGGAATTGGCCTCTCCTCTTCTCACCGTCAGCACCGTATTGAGAAGCAATACGCCTTGATAAGCCCAATCAGCCAAGTATCCGTGATTTGGCTGTATGATTCCCATGTCGTTCTGCATTTCTTTATATATATTGACAAGAGAAGGCGGTATCTTCACTCCTTTGTTTACTGAAAAGCACAGTCCATGAGCTTGTCCCGGCTCGTGGTATGGATCTTGTCCTAATATAACTACCTTTGTATTATTATAAGGAGAAAATTTAAGGGCGTTGAAAACATCCTCTTCAGGAGGATAAATCGTATTATCCTGTCTCTCTTCTTCTAAAAATTTCATAAGTCTTTTATAATATTCTTTTTCAAACTCACTGCCTAAAACTTCGTCCCAGTCATTGCCTATATAAGCCATACATCTTCCTCCCTGTTCATATCTGCTGCTATATGATCATTATATCATACTACATCATTTCGTGTAATTTACTTTAAGAAACCACTATAAATTGTTTTTACTTTCGTGTATAATAAATTCATGAGTAAAATATATATAAGCAGTTTGGCCGATGCGGCACTGCAAGAATACTTAAAAAATTGCGGTCATACCCTAATAAAAATAAATCCTAAGCCAGGCATGGACGCCGCCATAGCGTGTCATCCCGACATTTATATGTGTCAGCTGGGAAAAGATATTTTCCATGGCAATGCCGATCTTTTGCTTCCCAATTATCCAGGCAATGCTATATACAATGGCTGTTCGACAGGTAAATTTTTTTTACACAACTTAAAGATTACTTCGCCTGATTTGCTTGCAATGGTGGAAAGAACCAACCACATAAAAATTCATGTATCACAAGGGTATACCAAATGTAATTGTGTCGTCATCGATGAAAGTTCCATAATCACTTCAGACAAAGGTATAGAAAAAGCGGCTGCTACTGCCGGTGTAGACGTTCTTCTTATAAAACCGGCTCAGGTTTTACTTGACGGATACAAATACGGCTTCCTCGGCGGCGCCTCCGGAAAGGTGGGCAATGTTATCATCTTTAACGGTAACATTGAAGCTCACAGTGATTATCAAGAAATAAAAGCCTTTATCAAAGACCGCAATCTTGATATAGTATATTTTAATCAATACCCACTTACTGACATAGGTTCTATCATCGAGGAAATAAAACAATGAAAAAACATGCCATAATTCCCATCTTCATTCCTCATAAAGGATGCCCCCATGATTGCATTTTTTGTAATCAAAAAAAGATTACATCTCATGACGACTTAGTAACTCCAGAAGATATACACAATATCGTATCGGAATACATGTCTACTTTATCTCACATGAATATGGAAACCATCGAGCTTTCTTTTTTCGGAGGTTCATTTACCGGCATTCCTATGCAGGAACAGAAAGATTTTTTATCTATTGCAAAAAAATACAAGGAATCCGGACTCATTCAAAAAATACATCTTTCAACCAGGCCTGATTACATCAACGAAGAAATTCTGGACAACCTGAAAGCATACAGCGTAGACGTGATTGAGCTGGGAGTGCAGTCTTTCGCCCAGCCGGTTTTGGACGCTTCATGCAGAGGTCATGATACAGCCTGCGTATATGAAAGCTGCGCAAAGATAAAGGAATACGGCTTTACTTTAGGCATACAGCTCATGATAGGTCTTCCTATGGATACTTGGGAGTACGACATATTTTCAGCTAGAGAAGCTGCCAAGATACATCCGGAAATCGCACGATTATATCCAACGGTAGTCATAAGGGATACAGGTCTCTTTCAGTTGATGGAACAAGGGCTATATACCCCTATGGGCGAAAAGGATGCTGTAGAGCGTACCGCTGCCATGTACCGTATATTGACAAAAGCCGGAATAAACGTAATTCGCGTAGGTCTAAAATCCAGCGACATAATGTCTGACGGTCACAACACGGCAGAAACCTTTCACCCTGCTTTCAGGCAATTGGTAGAAGGGCTTATAGCTCGCCAAGACCTGGAGATGCAAATTGACAATATATTGCAATTATATCGGCAAAGTCATATGACGTGTCCCGGTATAGCGCTCATCAGTAATGAAAAGTGTCGAAATAATCTGTTTGGGCACAAAAGTGAAAACAAACATTATTTTAAAAACAAATATGATAAAATAAGCTTTGATTATCTCATAGATTCTCAAGCAGGCATGAGCCTAAAAGACGGTGAATATTTGGCTGTCTGTATTTCAGACATAAAAGATAAAATAATTTAAAAGGAGATTTAAAATGAAAGCAGTTGTAACAGTAGTCGGAAAAGATATGGTAGGTATTCTTGCAAAGGTAGCTTACGCATGTGCAGAAAAAAACGCCAATGTGCTGGAAGTAACTCAATCTATACTTGAAGGATACTTTTGCATGGTCATGGTCATAGATATAAGCAATCTTTCCTGTCAGCTGGACAAGCTGGCCGATGATCTAAAAACCTCTGTTCCGGACATGGTAATCCATGTAATGCATGAAGACATATTCAATTCCATGCACAGAATATAAAAAAGGAGGCAAACTTCATATGGTAAATTTTAATGACATCATGGAAACCATAACCATGATACAAGATGAAAATCTGGATATTCGTACTATAACCATGGGAATATCGCTTCTGGACTGTGCTGACAGCGATATAGACCGTTCATGTCAAAAGGTATATGACAAAATAACCGCCAAAGCTGCACGTCTTGTTGAAGTCGGTGAATCAATAGAAAAAAAATACGGAATACCTATCGTAAATAAACGAATCAGTGTGACTCCTATTGCTATGTTGGTCGCTGCCAGCGGAGGTGACCCTGTCAAATATGCGCTTGCTTTAGACAAGGCTGCTCACCAAGTCGGCGTTGATTTTATAGGCGGCTTCAGTGCACTGGTTCAAAAGGGCTTTAGCGCAGGTGATAAGGAGTTGATAGAATCCATCCCGGAAGCTCTGTCGCAAACTCAACTGGTCTGTTCTTCAGTAAACATAGGTTCCACCAAAGCAGGCATCAACATGGACGCTGTTAAGTTGATGGGAAATATAATAAAAAGAACTGCTCAACTTACCAGCGGCAATCAATGTATAGGCGCTGCGAAACTGGTAGTCTTCTGCAATGCTCCTGAAGATAATCCTTTTATGGCCGGCGCTTTCCATGGCGTAGGTGAGCCTGATGTAGTCATCAATGTAGGAGTCTCAGGCCCGGGAGTAGTCAGAAGCGCTCTTTCAAAATTGTCTGAAGACGCTTCTCTCAATGAAGTAGCTGAACTGATTAAAAAGACTGCTTTCAAGATAACCAGAATGGGACAGCTGGTCGGCACAGAAGCGTCAGAAATGCTTGGCGTCCCTTTCGGCATAATTGACCTTTCTTTGGCGCCTACTCCTGCCATAGGCGATTCGGTAGCTCATATACTTGAAGAAATCGGTTTGGAGCAATGCGGAACTCATGGCACTACTGCTGCTTTAGCCATGCTCAACGACGCTGTCAAAAAAGGCGGAGTGATGGCTTCCTCCAGTGTCGGAGGACTTTCAGGAGCTTTTATCCCGGTAACAGAGGATGCCGGCATGATAGCCGCTGCCTCTTGCGGTACCCTCTCCATTGAAAAGCTGGAAGCCATGACTGCCGTATGTTCTGTAGGCCTTGATATGATAGTGGTGCCGGGAGATACTGAACCTTCAACTATTTCTGCCATAATAGCAGACGAAGCTGCTATCGGCATGGTCAATTCAAAGACTACAGCGGTTCGTCTTATTCCGGCGATTGGTCTCAGCGAAGGTGCTGAATTGGATTTCGGCGGTTTACTCGGAAAGGGACCTGTAATGCGTCTTCGCAGCCAGTCATCACAAAAGATGATAGACAGAGGAGGCAGAATTCCTGCTCCGATGCAGAGTTTGAAAAACTAATGTGAAGTTTTCATGGTTTATTGGTAAGGTCCATTGACATTCATCTCGTTGCAGATTACAGTATTTAATAATAGGTAAAGGGGGAATGCAGATGGGCAATTTTAGATATAGATTGGCACAGTTTATGATCGGCAGAAACGGGTTTGACAACTTTTGCCAGGGCCTGGTTGCATTAGCTGTCATACTAATACTCGCCGATTTATTCATACCCGGACGGATTCTCAGTTCTCTGGCATTCGTAGTTTTTATTTATGCGTATTTCCGGGCTTTTTCGCGCAATATACAGAGGCGTAGAGCTGAAAATCAATGGTATGTCACATATTTAGCTACTCCGCTTCAATCTTTTATGTCACGAGACCGAAAACACTACAAATATTTTAAATGTCCGGGTTGCGGTCAGGTTCTCAGAGCTCCTAAAGGCAGGGGCAAAATACGAGTTACCTGCAGCCGCTGCCATAACGTATTTGAAAAAAAAGTATAAAAATGGACTCTGCCAAAAGCGTTTCATTAAATCGCAACAAAGGCAGTGTCCTTTTTTGCCGGATAATAATATCAATTCTGATCATACTATATTTCCTATCCAATTAAAGATAGGAAATATTATTATAGGCATAAATATAGCCGGAGTATAATTCATCACCTTTAACTTGGTAATGCCTAACATGTTTAAGGACAACGCTATTATCAGAAGAGAGCCTACGCATGTCATTTCTGAGATAACCTGTGTATCAAGAAACGGTTCAACCAATCTTGCCAGCATTACTAGGGCACCCTGAAATGAAAAAACAAATGCCGCCGAAAAAACAACTCCTATTCCAAAAGATGCAGCAAACACTATGGAACTTATGCCATCCAAAGTAGCTTTAGTAAAAAGCATTTGATTGTCTCCGGTAAGCCCTGCCTGCAATGAGCCCACTATGGTCATCGCTCCTATTGCCATGGACAATATCATGATAAGAGTATTCTCTCCTTCCATGCTTCCTGTAATTCCTATATACAGAACACATAGAGCAATTCCCTTAAATATAAAATCAGTCCAGTCTTTAGGTATGGCCTTTTTTGCCAATAATCCTACAGCACTTCCGGCCAATACAGTCAGCGTATTGACTATGACGCCTATCATACCCTATTCTTTGCCTCCAAAGGTTTCATTAAGTCCTTCACTGCTTTTGCTGGCATCATCGTTAAGTTTATCTATTTCTGCCATATGTTCGTCTATCTCAGCACAAAAAGCCATTATCCTGTCCATATTCAACTGTCCGTCTTCCTTAATAGCACTGTAAACATATTCGCCTATATCCTCTTTAATGTCTTTTATTTTGCCTTTTTCTAAAACTATTTTCCCTTTCGCTTTGCCATAATCAAAAGTATCGCCTGCCACTTCTCCCACTTTGTTGGCCATTTGACCTAATTTATCCATGAATGCCATTATATCGTCCTCCTATTAAAATTAACACTGTAATTATATCATTAATGTGTTATAATGAAAATAACTTAAATATAAGTATAATCAAAGGAGGAATTGCTATGCTTTTGGGACATGAAAAGGAAAACTTCCTGCATCTGCCTACACCTATAGAATATTTGCCTACGATTTCAGCTGATCTCGGCATAGAGCTTTATATCAAAAGAGACGATTTGACGCCTCTGGCTATGGGCGGTAATAAATTGAGAAAGCTGGAATATCTGGTTAAAGATGCTGAAGAGAAAGGCGCTACGCTTCTGCTGACTGTAGGCGGAGTTCAAACTAATCACGGCAGACTTACATGTGCTGTAGCCAATAAATACGGGCTTAAAGGTTCAATAGTTTGCGTCGGTCAATATCCTGGAGAGTTGTCAGCCAACTTGCTGCTGGATGGCATAATGGGTTCTGACGTATGGATAAAAGATCAGGATGCCGGAAAGAGTGAATCAGAAGTATACGATGAAATCATTCCTAAAATTACCGAGCAATACACCGCTAAAGGCGAAAAAGTATATTTCATTCCTATCGGCGGCTCCAATGAGCTGGGATGTCTCGGCTATTATGAGTGTGCTATGGAAATAGCCTCCCAGGTGCAGGGCACTCCATTGGAAGGAGCCAGACTTATAGACGCTGTTGGAAGCATGGGTACATACATGGGTCTGTTTGCTGCAATCGCTAATGAAAATCTTCCTCTAAAGCTTACAGGAGTAGCTATATCGCCTAAAGACGATATCTATAAAATGGCTATGGATTACTACGGTCGCGTTGCTGACTATTTTGGCCTGAAATACAGTGCAAAGGCTTCTGATTTCGACCTAATCACCAAGTATGACCGCGGCGCTTACAATAATCCTTGCCGTGAGGTTAGAGAAGCTATTTATTACATGGCAGAAAAAGAAGCCATAATTCTCGATCCATGTTACACCGGCAAAGCTTTCGCAGGTTTGCTGGAAATGGTCAAAGAGGGAACAATCAAAAAAGGTGAAAGTGTCATATTCCTTCACACCGGCGGAGCTCCGGGAATAAACACACCTCATCACCGCGTAGAATTTGAAAAAGAACGTGAAAAATTCATACATGTGCTCTAGCAGTTAACAGTGTTTCGCCCTCCGCCTGAGCGGAGGGCGCTTCTTTCTGCCCGGCCGCCAGTCTTACCGCTGCCCCGGCGGCTGACCCCACCTCTGTTCCGACGGCCGCTGGCCCCACCGCTCTTCCGGCGGCTGACCCCACCTCTGTTCCGACGGTCGCGGCGGCGCGGCGGCGGTCAGGGCGGCGGTCGATAAAAAATGCAAAAACCCACGATTTCCGCTTTTTTATGAAAAAAGTGGGTCAAAAACCCACGATTCTTACTTTTTATAGAAAGATCGTGGGGATGCGCTGTTGCTCAGCAATTTTAACAATGAAGCATGTCGCCCTGGCGCTCTGCGAATTTCGTCGATTTATATTGAAACATGTCGGAAAAGTAATATTAGGTCGATGTCTTAATGGTGACGACTCATCAAAGTAAATTGAATGCTCTTTGATAGCTCCTTGATAATGCAATTAACCCCACGAATTAAATGAAAATTTAAAAATCGTGGGTTTTTGACCTACGATTCTAACAACAAAAAGCAAAATCGTGGGTTTTTGTTACAGCATGGCCTTCATCATCTCTATCGCACGGGATATGACACTTACATCCAGTGAACCGTCAAAACTTTCAGCAGTGATTACAAGATTTATAGATGGTATGATATTGTTTTCAATATAAGTGCGCAGTTTTTTCATAGTCTTTTCTCGGTAATCTTCCATGCCAAGCATGCCGAAATGTTCCCAGTAAATTTCCCGGCCGTACCTGTCCTGAAACGTAAAATCAGGACGAACGGTTATGTACCTGCCGTCACTTTTTTTAAGTCTAATCGCTTTTTCGTATATAAAAGATATCCGACTTATAGCCAGCATTTCTGCTATCATAAGCTCCGTTTTTGACTTTACGGCAAATCCTTGAGATGTCATGTGTATTACCGTTTCTTCCTCCGTACGATGGTCATACTTAACATCATAGCGGGTTTCATTATTGATGTCATCGCTAATATCTTCCCCTGTTTCGTCGTCAGCAGCGCCAGGCTGCAAAGTCTTTAAAGCGGCAATTTTTCTGTATAAAGCCGGTATCTCTGCTTGAACTGTGGCTAGGTCATAAGGTAAGTATTTTGTCAGCATTTTTTCTTGAACGGCTACATTGCTCCGCATTCGTCCCAAAGTCTTCTCCAGCAATTTTCGGCGGCAAAGCTGCCGGACAACCTTTTCGTCATCCTTTCCTATATATATCCTCTTGCTGCCGGGCACTGAATGATAATATTCTTGTCTTCCGTTTTTCTCTCTGGTTATTATGCCGCCAGCAGGAAGAGTCGCAAGCTCAGTTTCATATTTCTTTATCAAAGCTTTCTGATACTCCACATCTTTTAAAGTTATTTCTCTATAATCCATGTTTATCCTTCATACATCTAAAATTAACAGCTCTATCGTTTAAGTAAATTTTATGAACAAATTATACATCATACCCGTTTAAATGTAAATATATGTAAATTTTGTCTTTTGCCTAATAACTCCTATATGCTGCAAATCGATGTTCTTCCGGAAGCGGAGGTATGTGATTAATGTACACGGCGAAGGTGCACGATAGAGCTGTCCGACAAAGGTGCACGACAGAGCTGTGCAGTGGCGGCGTGGGTGGAACCTCACGCCATATAAGAAAGTCGGCTGCGCCGATTGGATTCTCAGCGGTAGACTTTCTTGTTATTCCGGAAATATCGCAGGCGATATTTCCTACATAATAAAAAACGGACTTGCAGGTATAATACTCGCAAGTCCGCACAACAGTCGAGACAACGGTATTCGTTATGCCAGTTTGCCGGCTTCCTCTTCTTCCAACACCCTGTACGCAACTTTGCCAACCAAAGTCTTCGGCAGATTTTCTCTGAATTCTATACGAGACGGCATAGCAAACTTGGCTACATGCTTTTTACAATAATCCAAAAGTATTCTTTCAGCCTCTTCATGGGAAATCTTAACGTCAGGCTTAAGCATTACGTAAGCCACTACCTTCTGCATCTTATAAGGATCTGGAACGCCTATGACACAGCTCATATGTACCAACTCATGAGCATCTAGCACATTTTCTATCTGAGACGGATAGACATTATATCCGCTGGTTATGATCATCCTCTTTATCCTCTGACGGAAATATACAAAGCCTTCTTCATCCATCATGCCCAGGTCTCCGGAATGAACCCATGTAAGTCCGTCTTTATGTCTGCGCAGCGTATTGGCGGTTTCTTCAGGGTTATTGATATACTCCATCATAACTGTAGGACCTGCAATGCAGATTTCTCCTTCTTCGCCGTAAGGTACTTCTTCCTCAGTTCCCGGCTTCACTATCTTATAGAAGGTGTCCGGGAAAGGAAGACCGATGCTTCCTTCTTTTTCTCTGTTGACAGGGGTCAGGCAGCTGGCTGTAACACATTCTGTCATGCCGTAACCTTCCCTGACTTTTATAGTTGCGCCATGGCTCTTGAGAAATGCATCAAATCTCTTTTTCAATTCAATGGACAAAGAGTCTCCTCCGCTGAATACTCCCTTTAGACATGAAAGGTCAACTCTGTCAAGGCTTTTTATTCGAAGAAGCGCTTCGTAAAGAGTTGGAACTCCTGCTATAAAGTTGGGTTTATGTCTTTTCAGAAGTTTTGCATAGCTTTCCGGATTAAATCTAGGAATTAATAATACTCTGCCTCCGTTGGACAATATGGTATGTATACAAACGCCAAGCCCAAACCCATGGAATATAGGCATTACTGCCAGCATTTTATCTCCCGGTTTATATATCGGGTTTGTTGCAATTATCTGTTGAGACAGAGCGTTGAAATTAAGGTTTGAAAGCAATATGCCCTTCATCGTTCCTGTAGTTCCGCCGCTGTAAAGTATTACTGCCGGATCTTCAGCTTTTCTTTCGGCGTGAAAGGTTCCATGATATTTCTTTCCGTCAAGCAGGAATTTTTCCCACCAAATGATTTCAGCATTGGAAGGAACTTTTTTAATCTTACGCCCCTCTACGAGATAATATCCTTTTTTCTTCACAGGACTCAAAGCATCTTTTACGCTGGTAAGGATCAAAGTCCTGAGGGATACATTAGGTCTTATATGCTCAAATTTTTCATAAAATTGGTCCAGTGTAAGACATACCACGCTGCCGGATTCTTTCAAGCAGAATTCAATTTCTTTCTCGCTGGAAAGAGGGTGAACCATATTTGCTATAGCTCCGACTTTGTTTACAGCGTAGAACATTATAACAGCCTGCGGAGCGTTTGGCATGCAGATTGTTACACTTTCTCCCGGTTTGACGCCTATTGCCGCTAAGGCTCTGGCACATTTGTCTACTTTAGAAATAAAATCTTTATATTTGGTTTTGCCTCCCATAAAATCATACGCTATGATGTCTGGGTAATATTCAGAAATTTCAGCTACCTTGTCATACATAGAGCCTTGAAAATAGTCCAAGTGCGCAGGCACTGAACCCAGATTTTTAATCCAAGGCGCTTTCACATTCATGTTATTTGTTTTGTTTCGACTGTTCATAATCTACTTCCTCCCCTGCCGGAGTTTCTAAAAGCTCCGGATTATGTAACAAATATTTTACAAGCTTGACGGTCTTTGAATAATAATAGCCGTCGGCAATTCTCTCATCCAATGTAAGGCCGATATCCATGGTTTCTTTCATCTCCATATTTCCTTCATTGTCATAAACAGGTGTGAGCTTCTTCTCACCTAATACCACAAAAATAGAATTTGTACCCCAATTGCAGAGATGATGGTATCCGGCCTTAAGGCCTATCGAGCCCAAGTTGCTTATAAAGCACGTGGAATAATTAGGGTCTGTTTTTATAAGAAAATCCGGCACCTTACCATAAAAATCCAGCTTATGCAATATCCATACAATAGTTCTGAGTATAAATCTGGGGAACTTAGTAAGCATATCCATTCCCGCTGTGGAATTATCCAGCTTGTCACTCCTGCACTCATTGATTTCGGCATACACTTTTTCTCTTACCGTTTCAATTGTAGTATCTTCATCAAATTTTATGAATGCTAAAGCCTCTTTACCTTCATCAGCAAATTTTTTCTTTACTACAAACGCCAATGTCAAATCGTTCCTCTGATATGTGCGGTATCCCTTAATAAATCTGTTCATCTTAGGTCTGAGGGTTATCGTCTTTACTATCGCTGCTAAGACTACATGGAACAATTTGTACGGATCCTCCGATATATCTTCGTTTTTCTTTTCGAGATAACGGTTAATGCTCTCCAGTTCTATCCTTTCACTGATAAAAGCTTCGTTGTCTGCTCTATTCGGATAAAGATATGGAGTGAAAGCATGCATGGCGTCCAAGTCTTTTAGCCAAACGCCGTCTTTTCTATCTCCCCTTTTTTTCTTTCTCTTTATCTCTCCCATTTTCATTTCTCCTAATATATTAAAAAACAAAGTATGCCTTTTAGCATACTTTGTTATATTATCATATAATTTTTAAAATTTCTACACTTTTCATCAAATGTAATATATTATTAATATTTATTTAATCAGCTTTATAAGTTTTCCAGTATTGACTGTAAAGGTCATCGGCTTCTGCTCCTAAATTATGCAATGTCTCACAATTGGCTAAAACTTCCTCTGAAGGGTTAAGCACAGGTTCGTCTACCAAATCAGCTATCTGCTTATTTGGAATTGCATAAGTTAAATATTCAAAGTTGGTTTCAGCTACATCTCCATCTAACATAAAATTAATCCACGCTTCTGCAGCTTCCACATTTTTCGCTGTTTTTGGTATGGCCCAGCAGTCAGTCCATACTTCCGTTCCCTCTTCAGGAATTACATATTCAAGATTATCATTATAATCCTTTGAATAAATCACTTCGCCGGAAGTTATAACAGCCATAGCCGCTGAATCGCCTATCATTATCTCCCTTGCATTGTCGTTGGCAAAACTGTAAACTAAATCTTTCTGTTCCATAAGAAGATCTGTCATATCTTTTATTTCTGCCTCGTCTGTCGTATTCATGGAGTATCCCAGCATCTTGGCAGCTATCATATAGCATTCGCGAATAGAATTCGGCATTACTATCTTATCAGCGTATTTTTCGTCCCACAAAATTTCCCATGAAGTCACCGGTTCATCTACCATAGTGGTATTATACATAATTCCATAAGTTCCCCATGTATGAGGAGCGGAATATTTCATGCCCGGGTCAAAGTCTTCGATAAAAGGCTTAATATTATCTGCGATATTTTCAGCATTAGGAATATTATCAAAATTAATTTCAGAGAGAAGTCCCTCTTCCGTCAACTTTTCTATCATATAGTCTGACGCGCATATGACATCGTAATCAGCAGAATTATTTTTTATCACCGGATACATTTCTTCATTGGTATCAAAAAGATCTACAACCACCTTATATCCCGTTTCTTCTTCAAACTGATATTGAAGCTCAGGGTCGAAATAGTCTCCGAAGCAATACACGTAAAGAGTATTGTCTGTCTCAGCTTCTTTTGAGCCGCAGCCTGCAAGCAATGCGAAACACATAACCGCAACGAGAACCACAGTTAAAACCTTTTTCATAAATTCTTCTTCTCCTCCTTTTTATTGCTAATGACGTTAACGACAACCAATATGATAAATACAGCCACAAATATCAAAGTAGACAACGCATATAACGTAGGTCTTATTCCTACTCTAACCTGACTGTATATCAATGTCGAAAGGGTATTTATTCCTGCTCCCCTTGTAAAATGAGTTATTACAAAGTCGTCCACCGACATGGTAAAAGCAAGCAAAAACCCCGAAATTATCCCCGGCATTATATCAGGTAAAACAACCTTAAAGAATGCATAAACAGGCGAGGCTCCAAGGTCAAGAGCTGCCTCGTAAGTGTTGTTTTCCAGCTGTTTGAATTTTGGCATCACGGACAGTATCACATAAGGTATGCAGAAAGTAACATGTGCAATCAGTACTGTTCCATAATTCAAAGAAATTCCAAACATGAGAAATGAAAGCATCAAAGAAATACCTGTAACAATGTCTGCATTCAAGAGCGGGATATTATTGATACCCATCAAAATCGTCTTGCTCTTTTCTCTCATAGCATTTATGCCTATGCAAGCCATGACTCCTATCACAGTAGATATGGCAGCCGCCCAGAAGGCGATGGTAAGGGTATTGCCAAGGGCCTCCATAATTTGTCTGTTGGAAAACATTTCCTCGTACCATTCAAGCGAAAACCCTACCCAAGCATTCATAGTCTTGCCCCCATTGAAAGAGAGTACCATCAATGTAAAGATAGGCAAATACAAGAAAAGTACGATTAGGAAGAGATATATACCTTTAAGTGTTTTTTTCACAGCACATTCCCCTCCCCATTTTTATCAAATTTTTCTATAAACGCCATGCTTATAACTATAAAAATCATCATCACCAATGACAATCCCGCGCCTAAATGCCAATTGGAGCTGACAGTAAACTCCTGCTCTATTATATTTCCTATCAAGTTTACCTTGCCTCCGCCCAGCATGTTAGATACAGCAAAAGTAGTAAGGGACGGCACGAATACCATAGTAATACCGCTGACTATGCCGGGCAGCGCCAGAGGCGCGATTACCTTAGTAAGTACCTGAGGTCCGCTGGCGCCCAGGTCGTATGCTGCTTCTATGACATTTTTATCTATTTTTATAAGTGCGTTATAAATAGGAAGTATCATAAAAGGCAAATAATCATATACCATACCAAGCACCACTGCTGCCGGCGTGTTTATTATATCCAGGTGAGGCAGCCCTATAAATTCAAGTATCTGATTAATTATCCCGTTTCTTTCAAGAAGCACTTGCCATGCCATAGTTCTAAGCAAGAAATTCATCCACATTGGAAGAATGAATATAAACACCATAAAGCCCTTTTTGCCCAGTTTGCTGTCTTTGAGGACCAAGCCCAGCGGAAAGGCTATTAAAAGGCATATTAAAGTGCTTATAACTGCCAATGCCAATGCCAAAAATAGTGCTTCTCTGTGCTCTGGGCTGGCAATAGCCATTATGTTATCTAACGTAAAGCTGCCATTTCTGTCAGTTATCCCGTAATATGCTATCATGCACAGTGGTATCAATGTGCCACATAGGATGAAGATCAGGAAAGGGCCGCTGAAGATTTTCTTACTCATCCAGTGCCATCGCCTCCTCATCCTCTGATTGAGGTTTATTCATTATCTGAATGTTTTCCGGAGTCACATTGATAGAAACCCGGCTTCCTACAGGATAGCTCTTGGTATTCTGAGCAAGCCATTCAAAGCCTCCGGCTTCTATACACATCTCATAATGTACCCCTATAAATACGTTGGAAGTCACAACTCCATCTATGATGCCTTCTCCAGGCGTTCCGATAATTATGTCCTCCGGTCTTATAACCACGTCCACAGGTGTTTTTCTTCCAAAGCCTTCATCTATGCACGGGAATATGTGGTCGCATATCTTGACTATCCTGTCTTCCATCATAACCCCGTCTATGATATTGCTGTCGCCGATAAAATCTGCCACGAAAGCGTTCTCCGGCTCGTTGTAGATTTCTTCAGGAGTACCCATCTGCTGTATATATCCTTGATTCATGACAACTACTTTGTCAGACATGGTCAAAGCTTCTTCCTGATCATGAGTTACATACAAAAATGTGATACCCAGCTCGTTCTTCAGCCTTATAAGTTCATACTGCATTTCCTGCCTGAGTTTTAAGTCCAGCGCTCCCAGAGGTTCATCAAGAAGCAGTACTCTTGGCTCATTTACGATAGCTCTTGCGATGGCGATACGCTGCTGCTGTCCGCCGGAAAGCGAATCTACCGAGCGCTTCTCATAGCCGCTCAAATTTACCAGTTTTAGAGCATATTTTACCTTATCTTTGATATATTCTTTACTCTTGCCGCTTATTTTCAACCCAAAGGCTATGTTGTCGGCAATATTCATATGCGGAAAAAGAGCATATTTCTGAAATACCGTATTTATCTGGCGCTTATTAGGTTCAAGACGCGTAATGTCCTGCCCCTGAAACATGACCTTGCCTGTATCAGGAGTCTCAAATCCTCCCAATATCCTAAGGGTTGTAGTTTTGCCGCAACCTGACGGCCCTAAAAGAGTTATAAATTCATTTTCTTCAATTTTCAGATTAAATTCATCCAGTACCAATTCCCCATCGAAGGACTTGGAAATATCTATGAGTTCTATCAGTGCCATATACTTTATTTAGAAACTCGGCGGAACGACAAACCGCGAAAGCTTAGAAGCTGGGCGGAGTGCTAACCCACAGAATTTCTGCTCCTTTCTTTGAAGTAATGTAATGTTTCTTATCAGGTGTATAGTAAAAAGCTTCTCCTTCTTTTGCCTTATGTTTTTCTTTTCCTATTATTATGGTTATTTCTCCCTTAAGCACATATCCGAATTCTTCTCCCTCGTGAGGCGTATCGGGGTAAGTCTCGCCGCCTGCTTCAAGAGTCAGCCTGATTGGCTCCATCATGTTCTTCTGAGCATTGGGAATTATCCACTCTGTTTTGTTTTTTAATTGTTCATCGACCTTCTCAAAAAAGTCCTCATCACCGAATACTACCTGAACTTTAGTCTGCTCCATTGAGAAAAACTCATTCAGCGACATTCCCAGGCACTGCAATATGTCCTCCAGCGTAGAAATAGATGGTGACGTCAAATCATTTTCCAGTTGAGATATAAATCCTTTTGAAAGCTCGCTCCTATCGGCTAATTCTTCTTGAGTAAGTCCATTAAGTATTCTTAATTCCCTAATCTTACTTCCTATTTCCATTTCCGTTTTTCTTTCTTTTTTGTTATTTAAAACTATTTTATCGCTTAACCTTTGGCGTTTCATTATAATAAACTTTAAGTTTAGAAATACTAAACACATTCAGCATATATGATTATATATTAAAACTATCGGATGTCAAGAAAAATTTATTGTCTAAAGCTGAAATTTTTAATGACTGAAGTGAATAGTTTAATCCAAGCAATTTTTAAATTAGACTATAAATTTTCGGGTTATATTGAATGCAGGCCACCCTGTGGCAAAACAGCTAAGCATCGGCAGAGCTAGCAACCGGCTATTGATACCTATATGGAGAAAGCATTATACAAAGTATCAGTTTTTTGGGAAAAAGTATGCCGCCGTCATACTTTTTTCGCATTTTCGTATACTTTGTATCACATTTTTCTAAAAAAGTATTACAAAGATATCCGCATCGCTCACCCTGGTATTTTTTATCTGGTTCACATTAGTGCCGGTATATTCTGCCATGCTTAATGTGGCTTTGGCGCCAACCGTCTCTGCCATAGGCGTAGGTATAGCGTGCTCGGCGCAATAGGCTATCCCTCCATCTGAGGTTGAAAATTTACCATGAATATTTTCAGCCGGTTTTCCGCCTGAAGAGTTGTAACTGTAAACGCCGCCTCCATACGTTACCGTAATCGTTGATGCGGCGTTTGCTATGCCGGACGCCAGTGGATCAGCAAAGACATAACCATTAAAAAAATGAGCAATATTGATACTGCTCTCTTCTCTTTTCTGATATTCTCCATGTCTATCCTCCTTTTATTTTTTTCTATACAATAAAGGCAGCCAAACGGCCGCCATTGTCCTGAGTTATATATATATTAAAAAAGAGCAACATCTCTGCTGCTCTTTTCTAAACTTATGTTATCCTATCTGTATTCCCAGTGCCCCTGTTCTTCCTGAACACATACTTCTCTATATCCTACAAGTTCAGCCGCTAATCCCTTACCAGATGTGAACTTATTATTGCCTGAGTTGCGAAGTTCTTGTTTCTTATTCTGAAATTCGGTAGGATCTTGAGTTTTTAAAATAATATTTCAATCCAAGTCTTTTATCCAATAACCATCATATCCGCCTTCATATATCGGCTCCTTTTCATATACGGCAGGAACATCTACAACCCAGACCTTTTCCTTACCGGCTGTACTGCTTGAGCCGGAGCTGCTGCTTGACGACTTATCACCGGAATCACTCGACTGTGAATTTGAGTCGTTGTCATCGCTCTCCTCTTCTGAAACTGCCTCTCTGCTCACCTTGCCGCTTGTTACCTCTTCTATCTTGGCCTTATACTCATCAACTATATCCTGTCTTTCTTCTTCAGTATCAGCAGCTTCTACCTTCTTCTTCATCTCCGCCTTTAAAGCCTCGACCTGACTAAGCTCCTCATCGGTAAGCTCTGCTGTGGACACTGCCTCATCAATTTCAGCTATGGCAGCTTCTATGTCGACTGCTGCTGCATCCTTTTCCTCATCCGAACCGCAAGCCGCAAGGGAGAGTATACAAATCAGGGCAAACACCAGTATATATATCTTC
>UQEW01000041.1 GCA_900540145.1 uncultured Eubacteriales bacterium | reverse complement strand
ATTTTCTCTATTTTTTACATTTTTGAGGGATTTTTCACCCTAAAAATCCCATTTTTTGTAAATTCGCTGACAAAATTTCAAAAAAAGCAAAATTTTATCATCAGCGCCGCCCCCCACATGTGTGGAGCATTTGCCGCTCTCGCGTAGCGTGAGCGAGGCGGAGATTATATATCCCCCTTCAATCTTCTCCCACACATAATCAGCTCCACACTTGAAGCGGGTGGTTCGGACCGGGAGCTATAATCCCCATAACAAAAGAGGCGCCTTAAGACGCCTCTTTAATATCAAGCTATTATCTTTCGATGATCATTGTAGTTCCCATACCGCCGCCTATGCAGAGAGTTGCAAGACCGTATTTGGAATCTCTCTTGATCATTTCGTAAAGCAGAGTGATGAGAATTCTGCATCCGGAAGCTCCGATAGGATGTCCCAGAGCGATTGCTCCACCGTTTACGTTGGTCTTTTCAGGATCGAGACCAAGGTCTTTTCTTACTGCCAATGACTGAGCTGCGAATGCTTCGTTAGCTTCTACCAGATCCATATCTTTCATGGTCAGACCGGCTTTTTTAAGAGCTTTTTCTGATGCAGGTACAGGGCCGACACCCATGATTGAAGGATCAACACCTGCTGAAGCGTAAGAAACGATTGTGCACATAGGCTTGATGCCCAGCTCTTCAGCTTTTTCTCTTGACATTACTACTACAGCTGCACCGGCGTCATTGATACCGGAAGCGTTACCGGCTGTTACGATACCGTCTTTCTTGAAAGCTGGTTTCAGCTTAGCAACTTTTTCCATAGTAGTTCCGAATCTTGGGAATTCGTCTGTATCGAAGATGATAGGATCGCCCTTCTTCTGAGGAATTTCTACAGGAACGATTTCATCTTTGAACTTTCCTTCTTTGATGGCAGCTTCTGCTCTGTTCTGTGAAATTACTGAGAATTCATCTAATTGTTCTCTTGTGATTCCCCACTGTTCAGCAACATTCTCAGCTGTGATACCCATGTGATAGTGATGGAACGCATCAGTCAGACCATCGTTTGTCATCATGTCTATCAGCTTAGTATCGTTCATTCTTGCTCCCCATCTTGCGGAAGGAATAGCATAAGCTGCAGCTGACATGTTTTCAGCTCCGCCTGCTACCAATATATCTGCGTCTCCGGCTTTGATGATCTGTGCAGCCAGTTCGATGGCTCTGAGACCTGAACCGCACACTTTATTAATAGTCATTGCAGGAACTTCCTTTGGCAGACCTGCATCTAACGTCATCTGTCTTGCTACGTTCTGACCAAGAGCTCCCTGGAGAACAGTACCCATGATAACTTCTTCTACCATTTCAGGCTTGATTCCTGCTCTCTTGATAGCCTCTTTAATAACGAGGGCTCCCAATGTTCTTGTTGGAACGTTCTTAAGTGTGCCGCCAAAACTACCCATAGGTGTTCTTACGGCGCTTACAATTACAGCTTCTTTCATTCGTATATCCTCCTTAAGATAATATTTGATTTACCTTATGCCGTACCATTGATGTTGATTGGTCAAAAAGGCTCTATTTTCAACCACCTTGGTATATTCTATCATAACAAATGACAAATTCAAAGACCTCCGGCAAAAGTATTTTAATTAACAATCCGGAGGTCTTGTATGCGAGCATTTTTATTATTATTTGAAAGTTACTGTATATTTTTCTGCCATCTTAAAAGGTTTATATGAAAGTTTTGTCTGACGGAGATTTTCCAGCCCCATATCTTCTTCTCTGTTGACATATATGGTTTCTTCCGGAAGCCTTTTGCAGAACTCATTGTTTATAGCCTGATAAAGGCCCCTTATCCTGTCGTCGGCTTTTTCTACGTGAACTATGACCGTCTCTTTGCTGTTGGTCTTTGCAAACTCTCCCAGCGTCACTGCCTCTATCTTTCCGTTCAATCTGATTATGCCGGAAAGCAAGCCTTTTCCGACGAATTTCAGCAGTTCTCCTATGGCTATAGTCTCCATCTCAAGGATAGTTTTCCATTCTTCCGGCGTCTCGCCCAGCTTATACTCATTTTTACTGTAAATATAGTCCATTATTTCGGGAACCGTCTCGCTGGTTGCCTCTTCATAAGTGAACTGATAGTTTCTCAAGAAATAATTGAGATGGTTTTTCTTCTGATGTAATTTGCGTCCGCTTAAAGTTACCAGGTCGCTTTTAAGATACACATAATCGTCATCGTCCCTCTCATGGGTAATAGAAACTTCATCACCGAAAGCGTCTTTTAAAGCAGGAATCAGGGATTCAGGCACAAGACCCATTTCAAATCTTTCCCCTTTGCTTTCGAATATATCTTTGACATGGCTTATAGCTTGTCTGACCTTTTTGCCGTCGTAGCTGCCGGTTGATGTCAGCGGGAAAGAAGCAAAATATTCTTCTTTATCCGGTTCAGTATTGCTGAGACCTGCGATGAACAGATAGCCGTCTACTATCTGCCATGTAATTTTATGAGTATTCCGCCATATATAATTGGCTAAAAAAGTGTGACCTGACGATTGATAATCGAATCCATCAAAGTAACTGTTAAGCAGTTCTATATCTTTTTCCGTTAAATTGTTAAAGTCGTTTTCCAGTATCATATTCTACCTATTTTACTATTGCTGATATTTGTTTAAATTCAGGGGCTTTGGCGCTTTCCAGCAGTTCAAACAGTATGCTTTCTGCGCATGTAAGCAAAGCACCTGCCGATGATAATGTCCATGCAGCTGTTTTAAGGCTTTCCTCTGAGCGGGAGCTGACACAATCCATAGCTATCGCCACCTTATAACCTGCCTCAATTAAATCCATCGCTGTCTGCTGAACGCATACATGGCTTTCTACGCCGGTGATGACTACGGTCTTTCTGCCTGAAGCTTCAAGGGCCTTTCTGAATTCTTCATTTCTGTATGCGCTAAAAGTAAACTTGTCGAGGATAGGGCATCCCTCCAAGACCTCTTCCATGGAATCTATGGTCTTGCCAAGACCTTTGGCATACTGAGTGGTCACTATTACAGGAACTCCGAGAACTTTCATCCCTTTTGCCAGCCTAATATTCTGTTCCTCTGTCTTTTCTCTGTTATACATAGCAGGCATGAGTTTTTCCTGCATGTCTATAACAACCAATATTGTATCCTCTTTTTTAAATCTTATGATTTCGTTCATCGATTGACCTCCTATCATATTTTTAAATTCCATTTTTCGATTATGGCGTTACCCTCAACATCGTTTTGGTCATATTTGACGGAAGAAATTGTCGCATACCCGTCTCTTACCAGCTTTGCGTCTGTGTCGTCGCTCCAGCAATCCATGTTTTTAGGAGTTCCGGAATAGCTGTATGTAACTTTATCTCCGTTTTCCTCTACAACGTTGAACCACTCATGGTATTTGATCTTACCCAACGTGGCTGTTTTGACGCCTTTGATCTCGTCAGCCGGAATGTTGGGAGTGTTGATGCTGACAACGCCAAGGTTTTTTCCCTCTTCCATCACTAAAGGAAGAACTGCTAACGCCAGCCGGCAAGCTCCTTCAAAATGAGAGGCTTGATGGTCGTTGACAGATACCGCAACTGCCGGCAGACCGTTAAATAAGCCTTCTGCAGCGGCTGAAACGGTGCCCGAATACATGGTGTCGGTACCCAGATTTCCGCCGTGGTTGATTCCGGCATATACTACGTCTATATCGATACCTTTATCTCTTAAGACATAAAGAGCCAGTTTGACACAATCGGCAGGAGTTCCTCCCACTTCAAAAGCCATAGTCGCTCCTTCAAAGTCAATTTTTTTCATTGTAATTTCATCATTGACGCTGAGAGCATGGCTGCTGGCGCTCCTCTGGCTATTCGGAGCCGCCACATATACGTTTCCTGCTTTGCTGAGGGCTTTGGCAAGTTCTGCGATGCCGCGAGCCTGTATTCCATCATCGTTGGCAACTAAAATATTCATTCTGTAATTTCCATAACCTTTCCTATGTAGTCATTTATAACAAGATTTGCCTTACTGTCATAAGGCGTAGGCTGTTTATTAATCAACACTAAATTATTCCCACGAAAATACCTAATCAAACCTGCGGCTGGATAAACTACTAAAGAAGTTCCTCCTATAATAAGCGTATCAGCCTTTTCTATGGCTTCGATGGCGCCCATCATGCAAGATGAGTCCAAAGCCTCTTCATACAAAACCACGTCAGGCTTGACTATTCCTCCGCATTGGCTGCAGTGCGGAACCTGATTCTTGCAATTGCCTTCGTCCATTATATATTCCACGTCATAAAATTTCCCACAATCCATGCAGTAATTTCTAAGCACGCTTCCGTGAAGCTCAAACACATTTTTGCTGCCGGCCTTCTGGTGCAGCCCATCTATGTTTTGAGTTACAACGCCTTTGAGAATTCCCTGCTTCTCCAGATATGCCAAGGCCTTATGAGCCTTGTTGGGTTTGGCGTCTAAATATATCAGGTTCTTTTTATAATAGTCGAAAAACACTTCTGTATTGTTCATAAAGAATGTATGAGAAAGTATTTCCTCCGGACTTGCCCCGTACTCCTGCTGGGCCTTATACAAGCCCTTTTCCGACCTGAAATCAGGTATATTGCTTTCGGTTGAAACGCCTGCGCCACCGAAGAAAACCACTGAACGGGATTTTTTTAATATATCTTCTAATCTCTTATCCATCCTTTGTCCTTCTTTCTTTAAAAACCGCGTTTCAATAAACGCTTCATCTGACTGAAACCATTGTTGCTTTGTGGTCAATACAATCATTGCGTTTATTATAACATTTATGCTAGAATTTTGGTAGCTATTTGGATATATTAATAAGAGCAATAACTAATTTTGAGAGGAATATCATGACAAAAAAACGCAAAAAAACTGCTCTCGTGCTCAGCGGCGGTGGCTCTCGCGGAGCATATGAGGCCGGTGCCTGGCAGGCTCTGGTTGAAACCGGCATAGAAATAGATATCGTAACAGGAGCTTCCGTAGGCTCCATCAACGGCGCTATGGTTTGCCAGGGTGATCTGGAATCTACCGTATCTCTATGGAAAGAAATAGAAACTCATAACGTATTTGACGTGCCGGAGAAAAGCCAGCCTATGGATTACGCAAAAGAGATTATCTTTAACAAGGGCGTAGGCACTTCAGGTCTAAAGAAATTATTAAGCGATTATATAGATGAAGAACAAATAAGAAAATCTCCCATAGATTATGGATTAGTAGTAGTAGAGCGAGCAAGTCTGAAGCCTCATTTTCTATACAAAGAAGATATTCCGGAAGGGCAGCTGATAGACTACATTATGGCCAGTTCATCTGTCTTTCCCGCCATACATGCATATGAAATAGATGGCAAAGAATATATCGACGGAGGTTACGCCGATGTTCTTCCTATCAACATGGCGCTCAAGAAAGGCGCCGAAAGAGTCATTGCTGTCAAGCTTAACGCCTTGGGCATAATCAACAATGAATCTTTAAAAAAAGCCCCCGAGCTGACTGTCGTAGAATCTAAATGGAATTTAGGCAACACGCTTATCTTTGATATTAAAAATTCACGCAGGATAATGCGCTTGGGATACCTAGACGCTATGAAAGCTATAGGCGTCTTTGATGGCAGCTATTATACCTTTGCAAAAGGCTCATTTAATAAAACTGACTGTAAAATGGCAGATGCATGTGCATATATTTTCCAAATTTCACCTACATTAATTTATACGGAAAAAACATTTGCGGAGTTGCTAAGTCCCGCTGTAAACAATGCAAGAAAAAACTTAGAAGAGGCTGTTGAGTCCTTTAAAACCAACAAGATGAAATTGCTTGGTGCAGCCGACATGATAAAAAATCTTAAAGAAGTATCCAACTCCCAAATAATATGTTTTATAATAGCAGAAAACTTAAAAGAAAAAGGTGCGGACAGTATTTTTCTCAAACGCAGCATGGTAAGGCTTTTTCCTCAGCAACTGTTAGCTGCCAGATTTCTGGTAAAATACGATATGGTGTAACCGATGACGAAGCGCCATGCCGCCCCCGCAACATCAAACATGTATTGCGGCCGGCATGGCGCCTGTTTCTATAAAGATAATTATTCGATTTCATCCAGTCTGTATGCGAAATATTTCTTTGCCGGAGTCTTGTATAAAGCCATGGCTAACAATGTAGCAAGCACCAACCCTACTGCAAACTGCGCCACATTAAAAGGCGCTCCTAAGAAACCTGTCAAAAGATTTCCTGCAAGGAAACCATCTACCAAAGCATATCCGATGACCATCTCAATTCCGGCAATAACCATTCCTATTATTTCGACGAGAGGAACCGAGCCTATTTTAATATGATGTTTTTCTTTCTTTATACAGCCCTCTATAAAAACTCCCATGATAAACGCCATCAAAGCTTTGATTATGAGAGTCCAGGGTGCATATGCCGCATATCCTCCCAAGATATCCGCTAAACCTGAGCCGAGACCTGCTGCCAAAGCTCCGCTTTTTTTGCCCAGCAAAAGCACAGACAAAAATACCATAGTGTCTCCCAAATGCACATAGCCTTGAGTAAACGGGCTGGGTATTCTGATGCTGAACGTAGCTACCAGTACCAGGCATATCATCATTGCAGTCATTACCAATCTGTTGGTCTTTTCATTCCTCGTCATATATATCCTCTCCATTGCTTTTTTTAGTTTACTATATTATAATACACCTAAAATGTAACTATTAAAATATTCAAAATTATTTATTTTTATATATACAATTTAGGAGGACATCCAAAATGAAGCCTATAATATTAGAATTAAATAACAATTCTTCTACTCCACTATATGTGCAGTTATATCAAAGCATCAAAAGCGATATCACGACAGGTGCCATAAAGGCCGGGGAAAGGCTTCCATCCTTAAGATCTCTGTCACAATCGCTGGGCATCAGTATAACTACTGTGCAGCTGGCATATAATCAGTTGCTGGTGGAAGGCTACACGGTCAGCAGGCCGCAATCAGGATACTATGTATCTCAGACTTTCCACGCAGGGCCAGGTTTTTCTTCATCTGCCGATATTTCCATTGCAAAAAATTTTTCAGAAGACAAAGATGATTCTCCTTATATACATGACAGCTGCTGCTTTGATTTCAACAAATGGAAAAAATGCAGCTCAGCTGTTTTTAATCAATACGCCGACCGTCTATTGTATGAAAGCGACCCACAAGGGGAGAAAATCCTCAGGTCGGAAATCTCAAAATATCTCTATTCTTCGAGAGGCGTAAAATGCAGTCCCAAGCAGATAGTTATAGGCGCCGGTACCCAGCAGATCACCGGTCAGCTTTGCCGAATCCTTGATAAGCTTGAAATCAGCCATGTTTCACTGGAAAGTCCCGGATACCTGCCTGTACAAAACATGTTCAGAGATAACGGTTTTGCCATATCACATATTCCCGTACACAAAGACGGCATTGATATTTCCAGGCTTCCCGTCAACATTTCTTCCGCTGTATATGTCAGCCCTTCCAACCAATTTCCCACCGGCGCCGTAATGCCGGCCGGCAGAAGGTATCAACTGCTGGAGTGGGCGAAAACCAACGACAGCATAATAATAGAGGACGACTACGACAGTGAGCTCAGGTATTTCGGTAAGCCTGTTCCCGCCCTCCAAAGCCTTGATAGCACCGATTCTGTAGTATACTTAGGCTCATTTTCTTCCACCCTGTTCCCGGCCATAAAAATTTCATATATGGTGCTGCCGCCTGCCATAATCGGTATCTTTGACCAAATAAGAGGTCGCTATACCCAAACCTGTTCCAAGGCAGAACAGCTGACATTGGCCTTATTTATGGAGAAAGGCTTCTACAACACGGGAATAAAAAAGTTAAGAAATCTCTATTCTCAAAAGCTCCAAGCCTCTTTGCTGGCCTTATCTCGCTATGGCCACGGAAAAGTAAAAGCTGTAGATACTCAGTCAGGCATAAATCTCATACTGAGGATACGTTCATCAAAAAACGCCGAGGAGCTTTGCTCAATCGCAAAATCCATCGGCGTGCATATGGTTCCCGTAGCAGACATATCCGACCAGGAAACCAGTGCTCTCATATTTTATTATAACAGTATTCCTTTGAAGGAAATAGACGGCATAGTCAAGGCGCTTATGTCATTATGGGAGCTTGCGCCACAAACTTGATTAAGTTTTTAAGCCTGCTCAAAGTCGTCCGCATTTACAGTGGTAATTTCGCCGTCCATATCGACCAATATGGCGCCTACGCCCTCCGTCTGCTCAAGAAGCTGCGAAGCCTTCTCTTTTCCGAGGGCCAGGCAGGTTGTGCTCAATCCGTCGCAGTCAGCTGACGCACCCTTTTCACCTATGATGGTGACCGCCAGCAAATCTGTATCAAATGGATATCCCGTTTGCGGATTCAGCACATGATGATAGCGGACACCGTCTATTTCAAAATATCTTTCATAAGTTCCCGACGTAACTATAGTTCTGTCACTGCATGATATGGTTCCCAAAATTTCTCCGAAATCTGATATGGGCGAAGCCACTCCGACAGAAAAACTGCTTCCCTGACTGTTTTCCATGGATGAACCTTTCTCGCCTATTACGACGATATTTCCGCCTAAATCTACAATAGCGCTGGTGACGCCGTTTCCTTCAAGATATTCTGCCACCCTGTCAGCAATGTAGCCTTTGGCTATTCCGCCCAAGTCAATAGTTGCCCGGCTATCGAGAAGTCTCACCCTGTTGCCGTCAATTTCAATATTTTTATAGTCCACATGTTTTACTGCCTCGGAAAGCTGATCTTCATCAGGCAGAGTCCCTGTTCTCCGGCCTTCTTCATCTTGACCGTGGAAATCCCAAAGCTGGGAAACGTCGCCTATGGTTATGTCAAACAGACCTCCTGAAACTTTCCCGTATTTAATGCCTTTTTCAATTACTTCTATGGTGCTGTCTTGAACTTCTACCCACTGACCTTGCGCATGATTGATGTTATAAATGTCGCTGCCTTCTATGGTTCTGCTGAGAATTTTTTCGTAATTATCACAGAGCTTAAAAGCGTCTGTTATCAAAAGAAGAGCTTCCTGTTCCTGCCTGTCAGCGTCCATGTCTGCTGCGCCTTCCATGGAATATATGGTAATAGAGCATATAGTATCCAAATGAAAACTGCTCTTTCCTACGCCTTGATTATTATTTGGGTCTTGGGAATTGCATCCGGCCTGTGGTATAATAAGTACCGTCACAAGACATAACAGTAAAAAAATCCTTTTCATAAAGATTCACCTTTCAAATTGGAGTTTATTATGATTAAAAAAGCGGATATAGTTCTTTTCTTCGCAATTTTAATAATAGGCCTTGCAATTTCTTACTTTTCTTTAACAGGAAATCAAGAGGGTGACAATGTTGTGATAACGGTTGACGGGCAAATGTACGCCACTTATCCCCTAGATGAAGACCGTGAAATTGAAGTTGCACAAAACGGCCATATAAATAATATTACCATAAAAGACGGTGTCGTTTCAATGGATTATTCAGACTGCGCCAATCAGGTCTGCGTCAACACTCGCCCAATATCCCAAACCAAGGATTCAATAGTATGTCTTCCTAACAAGGTGATTGTTGAAATAACGGCAGAAAACGGAAGGAGTGATTTTGATGTCATCACAGGTTAAACCTTCCTCCGGTGCATCTGCCCATAAAAATGACAGGCAAAGATACGCTCTGCGCACCAAGCGGCTGGCGCTTAGCGCCATACTGGCGGCTATGGCTATGATATTCTCTTATATAGAAGCTTTGATACCGCTGCCTGTTCCCATTCCGGGAATAAAGCTGGGACTGGCCAACTTGGTAATAATCATCGCCATCTACAGGCTGGGATTTAAGTATGCTTTTGTCATCAACTGTATACGTATTCTCATCGCAGGACTGCTGTTCACCGGCCTTTTCGGAGCTATTTATTCATTTGCCGGAGGAGTGCTCAGCATCATAATCATGTATTTGCTTTATAGAACAAAGCTTTTCAGCATGGTAGGCGTCAGCATGGCCGGAGGTGTGGCTCATAATCTGGGGCAGCTGATAACAGCGTGTCTCATAATGTCCAGCGTCAAGTTGATGTCATATTTCGCTGTCTTGCTTTTTTCAGGAATGATAAGCGGAATCCTGATAGGTATAGCGGCCAGCTTGTTATATGACAAGCTCCCTCATTTAAAGATATAAACCGGAAGGTAAACTCATGAAAAAGATATGGAGCATCTATTTTAGCCCTTTAGGCAGCACTGAAACCGTCTGCTGCGCCCTTGGCGATTTTTTGGCTGACAGGTTTGAAGCCAATAGCTGCCAATACGATTTCACTCTCCCAAGTGCCAGGCAAACATTTCCTGTGATTTCTTCTGACGACTTGGCGGTGTTTGCCGTCCCCACATACGCAGGGCGCGTTCCCAATGTGCTTCTGAAATATCTTGACACTATCAACGGTAACGGCGCAAAGGCCATCGCCCTGGTTACCTTTGGCAACAGAAATTTCGATAATTCCCTAATAGAACTGGCGGACATCTTAAACAGCTATAATTTCACGGTTGCGGCCGCCGGGGCTGTCGGCTGTCAGCATTCTTTTTCTCAGATTTTAGGAAAAGGCCGTCCTGACCGGGACGATTTGTCTGAACTTGAAACTTTCGCCGAAAATATCTTCAACAAACTTTTAGGCGATTTAAATTGCCAGCCCGAGGCTCACAGCACCATTGAAAAGCATCAGCCCAGCCTCTCAATTCCCGGTCTGCCTTACCCATACGGAGGATATTACAAGCCGAAAGACAGATACGGAAATCCAATCGATATCAGGAAAGTTACGCCGAAAGTATCGAAAAACTGCACACAGTGCGGTCTTTGTGCAAGAGTGTGTCCCATGGGATCCATCTCTTTTGAAGATGTAAGCCGATTAAACGGAATTTGCATAAAGTGCAACGCTTGCATAAAAAAATGTCCTTCTGCCTCCAGATATTTTGACGACGCAGGATATTTGTATCACAAAAAAGAGTTGGAAGAAATGTACAATAGAAGAGCTCCCAATAGCTTCATCATATGATTGGGAGCATGGTAAGCAAAAGGCTGTTTCTCTGAGCAAGCATGTAACGCCCTCTTTAGAAACAGCCTTTTTAATATTAATTGAATTACGCCTTTACAAACATTGCAAAAATTTCTCTGCCGGTTCCATAAGCATCTATCCAAACAACTTCTTTAGACAGTCTATCTCCCAGCACATCGTACCAGCCATCAAACTTATAGCCCTCATCAGCATAAGCATAATACCGTTGTCCCTCTTGCGGGCTGTATTTGAGGCCTACCGTTCCTCCCTGACATGCTCTGAGTATCAGCTCGTCTTCCGCGCATTCTGATGAAGCTGTCTTTTCCTGACGCTCCCGCGAGTCTGAAGGCACATTGCTTTTAATAAATATAAGCGGATTATCTGTGCAGTCCAAAATCTTGATATTTTTATTGCACGATAAGTCTATCTCTTCCAGCCGATTTCCCTGAACATACAGTTCAGTGATGTTTTCGCCTTTTGAAACATCCAGTTTCGCAAGGTTTCCGTTGCTGAAATTTACTCTCTCTTCTCTTATTTCATTCTCCATTTCACTTTCCTCCGAAATCAGCTCACGTTCAAAGGATAGCATCTTATCATAAAACTTGCAACTTATTTTTTAATATATCTGACTTTGCCTGCCATCATAGTCATAAAAACTTCAACGTCTTTAATCGCCTCAGGCTTAATTTGGAATATATCGGTTTCCAAAACCGTTATATCTGCAAAATATCCCAAAGCTATGACGCCTTTTTTATCTTCCTCAAAGGAAGCATATGCAGAATGCTCTGTATAACACTCCATAGCTTCCGAAAGGCTGAGCAGTTTTTCAGGATGCCATCCGCCTTCAGGATTGCCGTTAAAATCTTTTCCTGTTACAGCGCAATAAAGATTTTTCATAGGAGCAAAATCTTCTACCGGAGAATCCGTGCCGAAAGGTATTTTTATACCTTTATCGTACATTTTTCTGAAAGCATAGCTGTTTTCAATGCGCTCTTTTCCCACACGGCTCTCAGCTATAGTCAAATCATACTCCAAAAATATCGGTTGAATATAGGCGATAATGTTGGATTTTTGTATTCTCTCTATCAAATCCTCATTTAAGATCTGCGCATGAACAATGCCATGACGGTTTTTCATGTTTGGATTGTTCTTCATGGCATTTTCAATGGCTGAAACTGCCTGTTCCGCCGCAGCATCTCCTATGCAGTGTATAGCCACCGACATTCCGTCGTCATGAGCCATTTGCACCAGATCATTCAGTTCCTTGGGATCGTCATAAATGCGAAGCCCTCTATTTCCCGGATCATCTGAATAATCATCTATGAGCCAAGCCGTTCTCGCTCCCAGCGAGCCGTCACAAAAGGCCTTTAACGGTCCCAGACGAAATACATCGTTACCCATACCGGTCCTATATCCGGCATCTCTGAACCTTTTATAAGCCTCTCTGTCTGCCAGCCTGCACTGCTCATAAACACGTACAGGAAGCTCATCACTGTCTGCCAGCTCTTTAAAAGCTGTTAATATATTCTTGAAATTATTTCCGGGAACGCTTTCCATGTCATCTGATTGAACCGAAGTCAATCCCTTGGCCGCCGCCGCATTACCCACACGAATAAGCATTTCTTTGATTTCCTCTACTGTAGGTTCAGAAAGGCTTTTTCCTATCTGCGGAAGCATTTCATAAAGCACGCCTGTAGGCTGTCCTTCTTCATCTACCAGAAACTCGCCCACTTCCGGCTGCGGTGTTCCCTTTTTTATTCCCAAGACTTCAAGAGCCTTAGAATTTACAGAAGCGACATGAGTACATACTCTCGACGCAAGAATAGGATGTTCTGTAGAAATCTTATCCAAGTCATAACGACATAAGTGTCTTTTATCCTTCCAGTTATCATCATTCCAGCCATAGCACTGAATCCATCTTCCCTTTTGGATTTCGTTTTTCTGTATATACTCTCTGCACAAGTCTATGACCTCATCGATAGATTTGGTTTTGCCAAGATCTATCTGAGAAAAATTGTAACCTACATTAAGGAAATGCATATGACTGTCGTTAAAGCCTGGGAGGGCTAATCTTCCTCCCAGGTCATATTCTTGAGTATTCTCATCTCTCTCTTTCAGGATATCCTGATTTTTTCCCAATTTCTTGATCAGACCATCTTCTATGAGAATCGCCTCTTCAAAACGATTGTCAGAAACTCTGATCTTGCCATTATACAAAATAACTTTCATTAGATTCTCCTATAAATGCTTCTGACCAAGCATTCCTTATATTTTTTATTAAGCTTCCTTTACATCATCATCAAAATCAGGGAATGGATGTTTCTTATAGTAAGCGTTGAAGATAAAGTATGCAGGTATACCTGAAATTGGGATAAGCAGTCCAAGTACTGTGCTAGGGTCAGTTACAAAGTTAGCTACCAGCATGATTATACCGAAAATAACAACGATTATCGGCAATACCGGATATCCCCAAACCTTGTAAGGTCTCTCGATTTCAGGATATTTTCTTCTGAGCACGATACAGGAAGCAACTCCCATGGAATAATAAATCCAAGTAGCAAGTACAGCGATGTCTATAAGAGACTGGAAGTCTGCAAAGAAGCAGATTATAGAAGCGTACACCATTGTAATTATCTGAGAGTTTCTAGGAGTTCCGCTCTTCTTATTGATCTTGCCGAATACAGGCAGCCATCTCTTGTCTCTTGCCATAGCATAGTATTCTCTAGGATATGTAAGAACTGTACTGTTGCAGGATCCTAAAATGCAGATTACTACGCCTACTGTAAGAATGGAAGCAACTCCTGTTCCAAAGATGGTTTCCATAGCGTCAAAGGTAGCATTATCAGCAACAGCTATCTCTTCTGCAGGAAGGACTTTCATAAGTCCCAGATTGAACAGAAGGTAAACGATTGTCAAACCTGTTAATGTGGTAATAAGAGCTTTTGGAATATTTTTCTGAGGGTTTTTAATCTCTTCAGCAACCGTACATATAGAAGTCCATCCGTCGAATGCCCACAATGCAGCTATAACACCCATGGAAATCGCTCCTACGAAATCGCCGAAGGAACCATCAAAGTTCATAGCTATTTCTGACCCCATTCCACCGTCAAAAGTAAAGCATGAAACGATTACTATTGCGATAACTACAATTTTGATTACCAGCAATGCTGTAGAAAGAGTACTTCCTTCTTTAACACCTATCATATTGATGATAGAAAGTAATACTATGGTAACTACAGCTACCAATGATGTAGTAAGCGGGCTGAATCCTCCGAACAGTGAACCCAGATACTGTGAAAAGCCAAGAGCCAGCGCTGCGATAGAACCTGTCTGAGTAATCCAGAAGTCTGTCCAGCCCATTGTAAATCCTGCCATAGGTCCAAAGGATTCAGTTACATAAACGTATGAACCGCCGGATCTAGGCATTGCAGTTCCCATCTCCGCATAGCAAAGGCCTGCGCAAGTTGACATTAAACCTGCCAGCAGCCATGCAAGAAGAGCCATACCAGTAGATAAATTTACATAATCCAGTACGAATGCTCCTACATAGAAGATACCAGAACCGATCATAAGTCCGGCCATCAGGCCTACAGCTCTGAAGAATCCCATCTCTCTCTTCATACCATGGTTAGGAGCAGTCAGTTCTTCAATGTTGAACTGAGATTTTCTTTCTTTAGCCATTTGTAAAATTCTCCTTCCAAATAAATGCCATTACATAGAAAAGACTACCTTGCCCCCTATAAGGGTCTTTTCAACTTTTATATCTTTAATACTGTCTTTATCAACAGCAAAGATATCATCTGATAATACTACCAAATCCGCGAATTTTCCCGGTTCAATGGAGCCTTTGATATTTTCCTCATAGTTGGCATACGCTGCGCCTGTAGTGAAAGCGCTGACTGCCTGTTCAACAGTAATACGCTGTTCCGGGAACCAGCCTTCCTCCGGCTGCTCGTTCCAGTCTCTTCTGTTGACTGCTCCATCTATTCCAAGCATAGGGTTGAAATCTTCTACCGGGCTGTCTGAACCGGCAGCAACGACGCATCCGTTGTCAAAGAATCTCTTCCAGTTATATGAAAGGGACGCTCTGTGTCTACCCACTCTGTCTTCTGCAATCTCTATATCTGATTTTACGAATACCAGCTCGCATCCGCCTGTAACATGCAGTCTGGCATATTCTTCGATAATACCCTCAGTGGTAATCTGAGAATGGTCAATGCCGAATCTCAGGTCTTCGTCAGGATGAGCTTTAACGATAGGTTCATACGCTTTGAGAGCCATATATATGCCTCTGTCTCCCATGCCATCGCAAACGGTTATCAGTCCATGGTCATAAGCATCTTTTACTTTTCTGCACAAAGCTTCCTGGGAAAGCACCGCTTCACCCATGGTGGAAGGGTCGTCAGCGTAAGGTTCCAGCATAGCAGCTCCTCTTATGCCCAAAGGTCCGTCAGTAAGCAGTTTGAACTTTCCGATGCGGAAAAAGTCAGAACCGTCTCCCGTCTTGAACCCATATTTATAGAATTCCTGCTGCTGGCTGTCTTCAGGCAGATAAAGCATCAGGTTGATTCTGATAGGCAGCTCTCCTGCTTCGTCCAATTCTTTGTAAGCCTGCAGGATATCATGAAAATCGCCTGCTCTGGTCAGCTCAAAGTCATCCGTTTCAGCTGTGGTGATACCTGCGGTTTTGTACTTCTCACATGCCGCAACTATAGCTTTCTTTATCTTTTCCACGCCCAGCTTCGGAAGTCTTGAATAAACCTCTTCTTTAGCTTCTGACCTGAATACGCCTGTCGGAACGCCATTTTCATCTACACCTATGGTGCCGGCTTCTATTTCAGGAAGCTTATCCATGAATCCCAGTTCTTCCAGCGCCTTTGTGTTGGTAATGCACATAAAGCTGCAAGATCTGCCGATAGAAATCATGTGTTCTGTGGAAACTCTATCCAAGTCATGACGATTAGGAACTCTGCCTTCAGGATAATCTGTCTCGTTCCATCCTCTGCCTTCTACCCAAGTTCCCGGAGGAATATTGTTGTCTTCTATGTATTTCTTTAAAGTCTGAACAACATCCTCTATGCTCTTGCAATCATCCAGATAAGCCATAGTCAGGCTATAGCCGTAACTGAGCAAATGCAAGTGGCTGTCATAGAATCCTGGCAAAACTGCCTTCCCCTTTGCGTCGATAACATCAGCATCATCACCGGCCATTTTCATAATCTCGTCGTTGGTGCCAACTGCCTTAATCTTGCCGTCTTCCATCAATACCGCTTCAGCGATAGTTCCTTGCTTGTCAAGAGTATAGCAGCGGCCGTTGGTTAAAACCGATTTCATTTTCTGCCTCCTTTTTTATAAAAGCCTTGTTTTATAATTGTGTGAATTGTAATTACTAAAGTTGTAATTACACAAAGCTGAATTACATGGCTATATTGAGCAATTTTTATGCCAAAAAAGCATTGTTAAATTTTCGCTAAGTGATTGTTTAAAAATCAACAATTATCCGCTGTTAGACAAGCTTAACTTTTTGTGTCACAATATAAAGAACGCTATTTTTATTTACATGAGTAAATAAAAATAACGTTTCAGATCGTTGATAGGCGCCATGAATAAGGCCAAGCCTTAGGCAGCTTCAATTAGTTACGTCTTTGCTAAGGACTGCTGACAAAAAATCAATTTTTTTAGAAATTTTACAGCGATGGGCTTCTGAGGCGCATCGAAATTTGTCGAATGCGAGTCCTGGCTGACTTTTTCTTGAAAATTTTGAAAAAATGTCAGTCAAATCATCGATTTTGCTGACATTTTTCCGTTTTTTTACGGATTTTTACATTTTTTCTTCTTTGAACACCTAAAAAATTCCATTTTCTGTAAATTTGCTGACAAAATCATAAAAAATAAAAGATTTTGTCAGCACTGACATAGTTCTCAAGTTTATGCTAGCTAAATTGTTGCCTCCATCATCCTTCATTTAATATCTATGCCGTATTCTATCAGTTTTTTGCTTAGACCTTGCCTTGATATTTTAAGGATACCGGCAGCTTCCGTTATGTTCCTTGATGAGGAATAAACTTTCTCAATGATTTCTTTCTCTTTTTCATCAACCAGCTCTTTCAAAGTCTTATCACCGTCTCTCCTTAGATCCTCACGTCTCGCCGGTTCTATCCTGTCAAAGAGATCTACATCACGGCTTTCTATGATAGGCGTAACCGCCATGTTAAAGCCTCTTTCTATCACATTTCTCAGTTCTCGCACATTGCCTGGCCAATCATACTCCATAATTTCCTTTTTCAGCTCATTGGAAATGCCTGCGATGTACCTGCCCATAGTCGAATTAAAATATTTTATAAAATACTCAGTAAGCGCAGGTATATCTCCTTTTCTTTCTCTAAGCGGAGGTAGCCTGAGTTCCACCACCCTGAGCCTGTAGTATAGATCTTCTCTAAGCGTCCCGTTTCTAAGACACTCCTTGGGGTTGACATTGACGGCCGCGATCACCCTGACGTCTACCGGTACGCTCTCTGTTCCGCCTACTCTCATTATCTTTTTTTCTTCTATAGCTTTCAATATCTTAGACTGAGTATCAACACCCATAGTATTTATCTCATCTAAAAACAGCGTGCCTCCCTGAGCGCTCTCAATTATGCCTTTTCTGTTTTCTGCTCCTGTAAAGCTACCTTTTTCCGTACCAAACAGAATGCTCTCGAGAAGTGTTGGCGGTATGGCTGCGCAATTTTGTGAAACAAATTTCTTGTTTTTTCTCTTGCCTGTAGAATGAATGGCTTCTGCTACCAGCTCTTTTCCAGTACCTGTTTCTCCGTATATGAGAACTGTGGAATCCGTATCCGCCACGCGCCTTATCTTAAATTTCAGCCTTTCTATTTCTTTTGACGTTCCTTTTATGTCATCTATTCCATATAGCTTGTCCTTTTCCACAGTGAAATCATCTATAAGTATATTATCTCCTGCCAAAGGCTTTCCTGAAAGGAAGGCATCCTGCCTGTCTTCACCTGAGCCTTTTTCACTGTGGCGGCCCGCAGCTTTTATGTCTATATACTTAGATACCTCCACGGCTCCTATTATTTTATCGCCTTCCTTTATAGGCATGGTGCTGAGGAGGCTGTAAACCGTATCTCCTTTGCTGGTTTCCAGCTTCTGATATGCATTTTTAATTGCCTTTCCTGTTTTTATGGCATAATACAAAGTGCTGGTTTCTTCAGTTATATTAACGCATGATTCCAGTATATTGTGTCCTAATAGCTCCTGTTCTGTTATGGAGTTTATGTCAGGTCTATTGTTGTAAAAGTATTCTATAACGCCTTTATCGTCAACGATTATAGCCATATTATAATAGTTGTATATGTTCAATATCTCATTGAAACGCTCTTTATGTCTCATAAGCCCCTTTTGGCTCGTTGTTTCCTTATAGCTCATCGCCTCATCACTGCTCCTTCGATACATTCTGAACATTATCCTTATTTTTTTGTATCCCCAGCATGTTAATTTTATTGTTAAGCGCTTGCTTGGAAATTCCCAGTCGCTCTGCCGCTTCAGTATAACTTTTGCTCTCTTTTATGGCGTTTTCGATCATATCTTTTTCGTAATCTTTAAGCAGTTTTTTCAAGTCCAGCTGCTGACCCTTCGAAAACCACGCGCGCCTTTCTACAGCTTTGATTTCATCTTCATAGCAATCTATATCCTCCAGCTGTATCACATCACTTTGGGCAAAATTAAAAGCGCATTCAATGACGTTTTTCAGTTCTCTTACATTACCCCACCAATCGTATGCATTGAAAAAATTCATAACTTCATCCGAAATGCCTTTGATGTGTTTGTTCATCTTCTTGTTATATATATCAATAAAATATTCTGTCAAACTTTTTATATCTTCTTTTCTCTCCCTTAGAGGCGGTACGTTAAGCCTTATGACATTTATCCTGTAGTAAAGGTCCTCTCTCAACTTGCCGTTAGCTACACATTCTGCCGGGTCTATATTAACCGCCGTTATAACCCGGATATCCACAGGAATGCTCTCCGTTCCACCAACCCTGTAAAATCGTTTTTCTTCTATGGCCTTGAGAAGCTTGGCTTGTATGTTCCAGTCCATGGAATGAATCTCATCTAAAAATAAGGTGCCGCCGTCAGCTACTTCCAACAGACCCGGCCTGTCTTGCGCGTCTGTATAACTGCCTTTTACCGTTCCAAACAAAATGCTTTCCAGAAGATTCTGCGGAATAGCAGCGCAGTTTTGAGACACAAAGCTTTTTCCTCTTCTCGCGCTGCCTGAATGAATAGCCTGCGCTACCAGTTCTTTGCCGGTTCCTGTTTCGCCATATATCAAAACCGTTGAATCAGTCATTGAGATTCTCTTGATTTTTGTTTTAAAATCAGCCATAATATCTGATTCGGATATGATATCATCCGATGAATAAAGGCTGAACAAGCTGCCTTTTATCATGTCTTTATCTATAGAATCAATCCTATACTGGATTTCATTATAGTCGGCATAATAATATATTTCTACAGCTCCTACAATTTCAGAGCCACTCTTGATGGGAAAAGTCGAGTTGACGGAATCAAACTCATCCCCTTTACAGTTGACGATTTTCTGTTTGGCGTCGTATATCGGCACACCGCTTTTCAATACCCTGTAAATACTGCTATCCTCTTTTTTTACGCTGGGGTAAAGTTGAAGCACGCTTTTTCCGATTACTTCATCGGCCTCAAGGGAATTAACATCTTTCATTCTGTTGTAATAATAAATTATCGTGCCTTCCTTATCGGTAATTATGGCTCCGGTATAATAATTGTAAAGGTTTAATATTTCCTGCGCTTTATCTCTCAGGGTCATTTGATTACCTCTTGTCGGTTTGTCTGATTGAGGGTTGTGTTAAATCAATGCGTTCATTGTGACGCTGTCCGGTCTGTCAAGCGCGTTTCAATGAACGCTTCCTCTTACGGCATACGATTCTCGCGTTCATTATAACGCCGCCAAGTCTGTCAGTGCGTTTCAATGAACGCTTCCTCTTACGGCATACGATTCTCGCGTTCATTATAATACCCTCAAGTCTAGCAAGGCATTTCAATGAACGCTTCTTTTGACGATATATAATCTTTGCGTTCATTATAACACATTCCTCTCATGCCACCGCAAAAAAATTTTACTGCTTATAAATTTTTTTTAACAGAAATGGTGTGTAACAAAGAGTCAATTGAAGATTTCTCCCTTTCAGATTGCAGGCAACATATGAGAAAAAATCTAAGTTGATTTATGGTTGCCATGTGCTCTCTTTTCAGTCGATGTTGGCTTTTCGCTAATATATTAAAAATATAGCCAACATTGTTTGATTTTCTCCTTTATTTTGCTTGTCGAAAAACGTCGATGTTGGCTTTTTGTCGGCATCTCACCTGCCCAGACATCAGTTTTTCTGATTTATGTAATCCAAAATCAGATATGTATCACGAAAAGCCAACATCTCATTTAAATATTACATCATTCGTCACACTTCGACACGCTTTGTTGTCTAATCGGTGGTCTCCAAGAAAAAAAGCCAACAACACCGCGCCGCTAAACGGGCTCTATATTAGACGGAATCTATGATGCTAAACTTAAATTTTCTGGAGTGAGCTGTACCAATACCTTTGTAATACCTTTTCAGAAAAATTTGATACAAAGTATACGAAAATGCGAAAAAAGTATGACAGCGGCATACTTTTTTCAAAAAAATTGATACTT
>UQEW01000040.1 GCA_900540145.1 uncultured Eubacteriales bacterium | reverse complement strand
CAGCTGAAAATCTTGATTTAGATCAAGAAGTAGAAGTAACGCAAGAAGCAGCCGATATGCCGGAAACAAAGATATATCTTCAGCCCGGAGAAAAGATAACGGTAGAAAACCTCATGTACGGGCTGCTTTTGGAGTCGGGCAATGACGCGGCTGTGGCCCTTGCTATTGCTACAGCAGGTTCTGTGGCAGATTTTGCGGATATGATGAATGAAAGAGCTGAAGAAATAGGCTGCACATCAACCCACTTTGTTAACCCAAGCGGCCTTGATGACGAAGACCATTATACCACAGCCAGGGACATGGCGCTTATAGCTAAAGAGGCTTTGAGTAACGAAACCGTAAGAAAGATCTCAGGAACTGTTCAATATACCATACCTGCTACAAACGCTTATGAAGCAAAAGAATTAAAAAATTCCAATTACTTTCTCAGCGGTGTAGATGAAGAATTAAACGGAAAGCAATTCAAAATAGAAAAGTATGAAGGCGTTTTCGGAGGTAAGACCGGGTATCTGTATGAGGACCAGGCAACTATGGTAACGGGACTGGATGCAGACGGCTTAGAACTGTATTGTGTTGTCATGGGCAGCACCATTGAAGGAAGATATACTGATATTAAAACTTTGATGGATTACGGCAAAGCCAATGTTTCAAAATATACTGCTTTTGAACAAGGAGACAGCTTTGGAAAGGTGAAGCTGAAGGGAGGCGCAGTGAACAAAGTTGAAGCTGTTGCCGCTGACGACGGATATATAAACCTTCCGGAGGGCGTTTCTGCATCTTTGGTCACTACGGAATGTGTATACACCGATAATCTTAAAGCGCCTGTACAGGAGGGACAGCGTATAGGCGTAGTGCAGATTTACATAGCAGGTGAGCTTAAAAAAACAGTAGATTTGCTGGCAGCCGAAAACATTGAAGAGGGCTGGTTTTTATCAGATTTCGGCATAAGCAATTTTCAGACTATTCTCATAGGCGTTTTTCTGGGGATTATTCTCATAGCCTTCATCGCAATAATGTCTTTGAGAATTAAAAATAAAAGGAAGCTGGCAAGAATAAGAAAGAGAAAACTTGAGGAGGAGGCCAGGAAACAGCTGGAACGAGAAGAAGACAGAAAAAGGAGAGACTGGCGCTTTTAGATGTTTGATATTAAAGAAAATTTGAAAAAACTCCCGGATACACCGGGAGTTTATATGCATAAGGACAAGCTGGGGCAGGTTATATATGTAGGTAAAGCTATTTCCTTGCGCAACAGGGTTAGACAGTACTTTCAGAGCTCTGCCAGCCAAAGTCCCAAAGTGCGTTCCATGGTGGCTGAAATCGCAGAGTTTGAATACATCAAATGTCAAACCGAGATGGAAGCGCTTATTTTGGAGTGCAATCTAATAAAAAAATATGCGCCCAAATATAACGTACTGCTTAGAGATGATAAAACCTATCCGTATATAAAAGTTACTGTTTCGGAAGAGTTCCCCCGTGTAATTAAAACTCGTTTGATTAAAAAAGACGGAAGCAAGTATTTTGGACCTTATAGCGATGTGGGAGCAGTAAACTCAATCATAGAGCTGCTTAATAATATATTTAAACTGAAACGCTGTCCTGTCACAAAGTTTCCTGCCGGCCACAGACCATGCCTCAATTATCATATACAAGATTGCAGAGGAATCTGCACAGGCAAAGTGGACAAGAAAGAATATATGGAGTGCATAGACAGCGTATTGGAATTTTTGGGCGGAAAACAGAAAAAAGTCATGGAGTATCTGCGCTCGTCCATGGAAGAGGCTTCTGAGGAAATGAATTTTGAGGAGGCTGCCAAGTTTAGAGATTATATGGCGGCTGTTGAAACTCTAAAAGAAACTCAGAGGGTAACCATGACCAGCGGAAAGGACATGGATGTGGTGATTCCGATAGGCAAGGGGGAAAATTCATCAGTGGTGCTTTTCCCTGTCAGGGACGGCAAGCTCAGCGGAAGAGAGACTTTTGCCATGAAAGCAGAAGGAGAAGACGATTACGATACTGTCGCCGGCCAATTCATCAAACAGTATTACAGCCAGTGGGCGTCTATACCGCCTGAAATCATCCTGCCGAAACCTTTAGCAGAAAGCAATCTCATAGAAGAATATCTGCGAAATCTTGAGACGGGAAGGAAAGTGCAGATAACAGTTCCAAAGCGCGGACCTAAACGTGCCCTTCTGGAACTGGCCAAGAAAGACGCTGAAGAGATGGAAAAAACTCTGGATGAAAAAATTAACAGCGCCAGAGAAAAAGAAGAACAGCTAAAAGCCAGACTTTATACTATCTTAGGCTTTAAAAAAGATGTTTACCGTATCGAATCCTACGATATTTCCAATACTAACGGCGTAGATACGGTAGGCGCCATGGTGGTCTTCAACAATCTGAAACCTGTCAAGAAGGACTACAGGAGATTCAAAATAAAGACTGTAGACGGGCCTGATGACTATGCCAGCCTGCAGGAAATGCTGTTCCGCAGATTTAAACGGGCCAAAGCCAACGACCCGGGATTTTCCAACTTGCCCGATCTGATTCTCATGGACGGAGGCCAGGGACAAGTTACAGCGGCAGAAAAAGTGCTGCAAGCTATGAAAATTTCCATACCTGTGCTGGGCATGGCCAAAGATGACAGCCACAGGACGAGAGCTTTAGTCGACGGGACGGGTCATGAATTTATCCTTACAGAAGACCCTATGATGTTCAAATACTGCGGCAGGATACAAGAAGAAGTGCACAGGTTCGCCATAGAATACCATAGAGGCTTGAGAAACAGAAATTCCATAGGTTCGGCCCTGGATAACGTAAAAGGCATAGGACCGGCCAAAAGAAACGCTTTGCTGGCTCACTTTGCTTCTATAGAAGAAATCAAAAATGCGCCTGTAGATAAGCTTATGGAAGTAAAAGGCATAACAAAAGCCAACGCCCAGGCCATAAAGGAATATTTTAGTTGATAAATTGCGGTGCGTTGTGGTATATTAAAAACGTACTAAATCTGTACTTAATTTTATGGAGGAATAAAAATGGCACAAGACAAAAAAGCACCTGAAATCGAAGAGGCTGATTTCATTACTCTGGAATTTGACGACGGCGTAGAAGTTGAATGCGAAATCATGGGCGTGTTCGATTTTGAGGGAAAAGAATATATCGCTCTGATACCGAATGATGATACGGATGACGTTTACATCTACGGGTACAAGGAAATAGGCGAGGACGAATTCGAACTGGTCGACATTGAGGACGACGCTGAATTTGAAAAGGTTGTTGCTGAGTTTGACAAGATAATGGAAGAAGAATAAAATTTATTCATGCACGGTCCCGCTTTAAGGGACCTTTTTTATGGAAAGGGGCAAAATCAACATATGGATAAATACGATATAATAATCGCCGGCGCAGGCGCCAGCGGCGTGTTTATGGCTTATGAACTTACTAAGCTTAATTGCAGCGCCAAGGTGCTCATGGTTGACAAGGGAGCTCCTCTGGAGAAGAGACAGTGCCCTATAAAAAAAGGCCTTACGCCTACCTGCGTCAAGTGCAGTCCGTGCCACATAATGAACGGATACGGCGGAGCCGGGACTCTTTCTGACGGAAAGTACAATATAACCACTCAGTTCGGAGGAGATTTACACAAATACGTTGGAATAGAAGAAGCCAATGCCCTGATGGAATATGTGGACAGCGTGCTTTGCAGCATGGGCGGAAAAGATGCCAAGCTGTATCATACCAGCAGAGAGCTTAAGACTAAAGCGCTTCAATATGACCTTCATCTTTTGGAAGCTAAGGTGCGCCATTTGGGGACAGACAGAAACGTGGAGATTTTGGGAAAGATATTTGATTATATCTCATCTCACATCGAGACCAGGTTCTACACTACCCTTGATACCGTAGAAAAAATGGCGGACGGCACGTTTAAGGTGACAACTGATAAGGGAGAAGCTTTTTATTGCGACGACCTCGTTTTGGCAGCAGGACGCTCCGGATCCAAGTGGATAAGCTCAGTTTGCGACGGATTCGGCATTAAGCAAAAGAAAAACAGGGTGGATATAGGTGTTAGAGTAGAATTGCCTGCTGAAATCTTTAAACATATAACCGATGATGTTTACGAAAGCAAGTTCGTATATCAGACGGACAAATATAACGATTTGGTGAGAACCTTCTGCATGAATCCTTACGGAGAAGTGGTTTCGGAAAATACCAACGGAATAGTTACTGTCAACGGGCACAGCTATGCTGATCCGGCGTTGAGGACAGAGAACACGAATTTTGCTCTGCTGGTTTCCAACACTTTTACGGAGCCTTTTGAGGACAGCAACGAATACGGAGAATCTATAGCGAAACTTTCCAACATGCTGGGAGGCGGCGTACTGCTTCAGCGTTTCGGAGACTTAGTCAAGGGAAGAAGGTCCAGCGCCAGGAGAATGGAGAAATGCTTTACCAGACCTACCCTCAAGGCTACGGCCGGCGACTTGAGCCTTGTCATACCAAAACGCCAGTTGGACGACATAATTGAAATGATATATGCTCTGGATAAAATCGCTCCGGGAACTGCCAATGAGGATACATTGCTGTACGGAGTGGAAGTCAAATTCTATAATATGAAAGTGGATGTGGATGAAAATCTTCAGACAAACGTAGAGGGCCTTTATGTCCTCGGAGACGGTTCCGGAGTGACTCATTCGCTGTCCCAAGCTTCCGCCAGCGGCGTTTATGTGGCCAGAATTTTAAATGAGAAATACAGCGCATAAGCAGAGGAGACATCGAGATTCTGCTTGATTTTGAAACACATAAAACAATTAGACTGAAAGAATTGCTTCCGGATTGGTGGGGCACGTATCGGTTCAATAAAGAGTTATAACTACCGGTTTGTTAAGTAGATAAATAATTAGGAGGTATTTTCATGAGCGAGAATTTCAAGTTTTTTCAGCATAGAGAATGTGAGTTTTTTCCGTGCCATAAAACGAATAATGAAGAGAACTTTAACTGCCTGTTCTGCTATTGTCCGCTTTATGCTCTCGGAGAGAAATGCGGCGGCAATTTCAAGTATATAGAAGGCGGCATAAAGGATTGCTCCAACTGTTTGATTCCACATAGCCCAAAGGGATATGACTACATCATATCTAAATACGGAGAAATCCTGGAATTAGCCAAAAAAAATGATTAAGCCCGCGGTTACATTGCCGAATTTTTGTAATTAAGACCAGCATACTTTCATATTCTGATAGGTAGAAACAGAATATGAAAGGAGAAGCTTTATGCTTTTGATAATTGTCGGAACAGGTACAATGGGAAAAATCATACAAGAGTGCGCGGAAGAGGACGGAACATTTTCTCAGATACAAATGGTAGAACCTCTTGATAAAAAATGGCCGGATCAGCGGGCTGATTTAATAATAGATTTCAGTCATCCAAAAGCAATACAAGGGATATATGAATACGCCAGAAGCCAAGGCGGAAATATACCGGTGGTGATTGGAACCACGGGGCAAAAAACAGAAGATGAAGAAATAATCAAACTTCTTGAAAAAATTTGTCCGGTTTGCCGTAAAACCAATTTTTCCAAGGGCATAGACGTGATGAATAAGCTGGCAGGCGAAGGTAAAAAAATGATGGGTCAATGTGACATCGCAGTTGAGGAGATACATCATACAAAGAAAAAAGACGCCCCAAGTGGTACTGCAAAGACATTATGTAACTCTTTAGGAATACCTGAAGAAGATGCTGTTTCTTTGAGAATGGGCACTGTATTTGGAAAACATAAAGTATATTTTGCCCTTGAAGACGAGGTTTTGGAAATAACTCATACAGCCTTTTCTAAACGAATATTTGCTAAGGGCGCTCTGGAACAAGGAAAGAAAATGATAAGCGTCGGACAGGGAAAACCTGAGGATCTGGGAAAAAAACGGGAAACGATAGCAGCAGTGAAAGTTGACGATAATATAAAATTGTGATAAAACCTGTAATATATGGATAAATAGAAAAATACTGGAGATAAAGATGGAAATAGAATTGAAGTTTTTGGTAGAGGACCAGTTGGCAAGAGACAGAATACTGCAGGATAAATATTTAGAGGAGATGGCGCAGAAGGACTCAAAAGAAGAAATCCGCATGAATGCCACGTATTTTGATACTGAAGACTTGGACCTTTGCAAAAATAAAATGGCGCTTAGAGTAAGGTTTGAAAACGGGAAGCCTGTAGTAACTCTTAAATGGGGAGGCAGCAGTCAAAACGGTCTTCACGTTAGGGGAGAGCTAAACGTTCACGTAAGTGAAACTTTTATAGAATCACCGGATATAGACGTGTTTAAGGGAAGCGAAATCTATGAAGAAATAAAAAATGCGTCTTGCGGTAAAAAACTCATGCCGCTTATGCAAGTAGAGTGCCTCCGCAAGCAAATGATGGTAGATACAGGCAAGTCCATCAGTGTCGTTTCTCTGGACGTAGGCAAAGTTATCACACCTAAAGGCGACTCCGATATTTCCGAGCTGGAGATTGAACTCTATTCAGGAGATCAAAGCGATATGATAGAGCTCGGAAAAAGGCTGGCGACCAAATACAATCTTAAGGAAAGCAATGTCAGCAAATTTCAAAGAGGCCTTGAGCTGATGGAATTGCATGTGTAAACATAAGTACCGGCATTGATTTCACGCATAATCAGGAGAAAAGGCGTCTTTTTAGGCGCCATTGCTGTTTTTTTTGATATTTTTATGCGTTAAAAGTGTAATTTTGGTGTATATAATACATATTAAAGGCTGTAAAAGGAGTTTTTCAGCCTTTTCTATTTACTTTATCCCTGCCTTGAGTTATAATATAATGCAATTGTCCGTTGTTTTACGGGATTTAGGAGGATGGATTTTAATGAAAGCAACATTTATTTCAAGAGAAAAGAACGATGTTAAGTTTACAATCGAATTTACTGCAGAAGAATTTGAAAATGCACAGATAAAAGCTTATCAGCAGAACAAAGATAAATTTCAAATAGACGGTTTCAGAAAAGGCAAGGCTCCGAGAAGCATCATAGAAAAGCGCTACGGAGAAGGAATCTTTTTTGAAGATGCCATAGATGAACTGTTTAGAGACAATTACAGCAAGGCTCTGGCTGAACTGGAACTGGAAGTAATCGACAGCCCGGCGGCAGAATTCAGCAAGATTGCCAAAGGAGAAGGATTTACAGCAACCATAACAGTGGCTTGCTATCCTATAGTAGAAGTAAATAACTATAAAGGTGTTGAAATCGACAAGGTAGAGCAGGAAGTAAAAGACGAAGATGTAGATAAAGATATCGAAGCTCTCCAGAAGAGAAACGCCAGAATCGTAAGTGTTGAAAGAGAAGCTAAAGACGGAGATACAGTAGTATTGGATTATGCAGGCTTTGTGGGAGATGAACAGTTCGAAGGCGGTACTGCTGAACACCAGGAACTTAAGCTGGGATCAGGAATGTTCATACCGGGATTTGAAGAACAGCTGGTAGGAGCAAAAGCTAACGACAAGGTAGATGTAAAAGTTACTTTCCCTGAAGAATATCATGCTGAAGACTTGGCAGGCAAAGACGCTGTCTTCCACTGCACAGTACACGAAGTAAAGGAAGAGCAGCTGCCTGAGATTGACGATGAATTCGTAAAAGATGTAAGCGAATATGATACTCTTGAGGAATTAAAAAACGCAACCAGGGAAAGACTAGAAAAGTACGCAAAGGCCAGCGCTGAAAACCAGATGCAGGATGCTGCTCTGATAAAAGTTGTGGAAGCTAATGACGTGGAAGTTCCTGCAGTAATGGTAGAAGATGAAATCGACAGAATGGCTCAGGAATTGGACCAGCAGCTTCGCTATCAGGGATTGAACTTAAATCAGTACATGGAATTCACAGGCAAAGACATGGCAGAATTCAGAGAAGAACTCAAACCTGATGCTGAGAGACAGGTCAAGACCAGAATGCTTCTTAACGGCATAGCCGAAGCGGAAAAACTGGAAATTTCAGAAGATGAATTGGAAGAAGAGCTTAAATCAATGGCTGAATCTTATCAGACCACATCCGATAAGATAAAAGAAATGTTGGGAGACAGCATTCCATATCTGAAGAAAGACCTCAGAATAAGAAAAGCAATCAAGTTTATTTATGATAACGCAGTGATTAAATAATCTTGATAAAAATTTATGACAGAAAGGGGTATGAAAATGGCTTTGGTACCATATGTGATTGAACAGACCAGCAGAGGAGAAAGATCGTACGATATTTATTCAAGGCTGCTGAAGGACAGAATAATTTTTCTCGGAGAGGAAATCGATGATCATGTGGCCAGTTTGGTAGTAGCGCAGCTTCTTTTCCTTGAAGCGGAAGACCCGGAAAAAGACATCTGTATATATATCAACAGTCCGGGAGGGTCGGTAACTGCCGGCATGGCTATTTACGATACAATGCAGTATATCAAGCCTGACGTATCCACCATATGTGTGGGTCTTGCGGCCAGCATGGGGGCTTTCTTGTTATCTTCAGGCGCAAAGGGAAAGAGAATGGCGTTGCCTAATGCCGAAATCATGATTCATCAGCCTCTCGGAGGGGTAAAAGGACAGGCAGAAGACATAAAGATTCACGCGGATTGGATTTTAAAGACCAGAGAAAAACTCAACAGGATTCTGGCTGCCAATACAGGGCAGGATATGGAACGTGTTGAAAGAGATACGGACAGAGATAACTTTATGAGCGCAGAAGAGGCAGCCGCTTACGGGCTGATAGATAAGGTTATCACGTCCAGATAATTATAGGGGGAATGATAAAAATATGAGCAAATATGACGAAAATAAACAACTAAAGTGTTCTTTTTGCGGAAAACCGCAAAGCCAGGTATCCCGCCTGGTGGCAGGTCCCGGAGTATATATTTGCGATGAATGCATACACATTTGCATGGATATCTTGGACGATGGCCTGGAAGAAGAAAAGGCAAAAGGTCAGGAAGCAGAATACAAGCTGCCTAAGCCTAAGGAAATCGTCGATACCCTTTCAGAATACGTAATAGAACAGGACCGCGCTAAAAAAACATTGGCGGTAGCTGTGTACAATCATTATAAGAGGATAAACAACAAGAAAAGGCAAGATAATGACGATGTCGAGCTTCAAAAAAGCAACATAGTTATGATAGGACCTACCGGTTCCGGAAAGACTCTTTTGGCGCAGACTCTAGCTAAAATATTAGATGTACCTTTTGCCATAGCAGACGCTACGGCGCTGACGGAAGCCGGATATGTAGGAGAAGACGTGGAGAACATTCTCCTAAAATTGCTTCAGGCGGCAGACTACGATGTGGAAAAAGCTCAAAAAGGCATCATATATGTAGACGAAATAGACAAGATTTCGAGAAAATCCGAAAACCCGTCGATCACAAGAGATGTCAGCGGAGAAGGAGTTCAGCAGGCGCTTTTGAAGATATTGGAAGGCACTGTTGCCAACGTTCCTCCTCAAGGAGGAAGGAAGCATCCTCATCAGGAATTCATCCAATTTGACACGACCAACGTGCTGTTCATATGCGGAGGCGCCTTTGACGGATTGGATAAAATAATCAAACGCAGGATGGGAGACAAGGTTATAGGTTTTAACGCTCAAATAAATACGGAAAAGGCTGAAGATGATAATCTGCTGGCTAAAGTACAGCCGGAGGACCTGCTTAAATTCGGTCTTATACCTGAATTTATAGGAAGGTTGCCGGTAATGGTTACTTTGGAAGAACTGTCGGAAGAGGCGCTGATAAGAATAATCAAAGAACCTAAGAATGCGCTTCTGAAGCAATACAAGAAGCTCCTGGAAATGGACGGAGTGGAACTTTCGATGGACGATGATGCTGTCAGAGCCATAGCAAAACAGGCCATAGAAAGGAAAACGGGAGCAAGAGGTTTGCGCAGCATAATGGAAGGTATTATGACAGACATAATGTATGAGATACCTTCAAGACAAGACGTGAAAAAATGTATAATCTCAAAAGAAACTGTCGAGAAAAAAATAAAGCCGGATTTGATACTGGCAGACGGTAGACTTCTTGAAGAACATGAGGCAAATGCTTCATAACAAGGCGGCTTTGGTCGCCTTGTTTTCTAAGAACATGGAAAGGAGGAAACTATGAATACGGAAGAAAGAGACACTTTACTTATAGAAGAAGAAAAGCTTGTGATGCCTTGCATACCGCTTAGAGGAATTTCTGTGTTCCCGCAGACTGTAAGTCATTTCGATGTGGGCAGAGAAAAATCTGTAAAAGCTCTTGAGGCAGCCATGAGAAAAGACAAAATTTTATTTGTATCCTCCCAAAAAGATGAGAATATTCTAATTCCTACGGAGGAAGATTTTTATAAAGTCGGAACAGTAGTAAAGATTAAGCAGATGCTCAAGATTCAGGGGGATTCTGTGAGAGTGCTGGTAGAAGGTCTTTACAGAGCTGTAATAAAAGAAACGGTGCAGGATGAGCCATACATAAAAGTGGCTGTAGAAGAGGTGCCGAAAGCTCACGTATCTGAGGATGATTATGAAATTGAGGCGATGAAAAGAGTAGTTCTCAATTCTTTTGACGAGTATCTGAATCTCAATCCAAGAGCCAGAACCGACACTTATGACATGGCTGTAGCATTTAAAGATGCAGAAATTTTCGCAGACACAGTAGCTGTTCAGCTGGAACTGGACATAGAAGAAAAACAGGAAATCCTGGAGACCTTCGATATAAAGCAGCGTCTTACATTGATAAATACGCTGATTTTCAAGGAAAATCAAATATTAAGGCTGGAACGTGAACTCAGCGAAAAGGTGCAGGAAAACGTCAAGCAGAATCAAAAGGAATACTATCTCAGAGAGCAGTTGAAAGCTATTCAATCCGAACTGGGAGCTGACGAAGACGCAGCCGATGAAGCTCAGAAATGGCTTGATAAGCTGGCAGAGCTGAAGCTTGACGATAAGATAGCTGAGAAAGTAAAAAAAGAAATAAACAAATTTACCAAGATGATGCCCAATTCAGCTGAAAGCAGCGTCATCAGAAACTATGTGGACACCATAGTCAATCTGCCGTGGAACAACAGCTCCAAGACCAATTCAGATCTGAAGAAAGCTGAAAAGATACTTAATGAAGACCACTACGGCTTAGGCAAAGTTAAAGAAAGAATCTTGGAATACCTGGCAGTGATCCATCTGTCCAAATCCATCAAAGGACCTATAATATGCTTAGTGGGACCTCCGGGAGTAGGTAAGACTTCCATAGCCAGGTCTATAGCCAGGGCTACGGGAAGAGAATTTGTAAGAATGTCCCTGGGCGGAGTGAGAGATGAAGCTGAAATAAGAGGACACAGAAGGACATATATAGGGGCCATACCGGGCAGAGTTATAAGCGCCATCAAAGACGCGGGAACCAACAACCCTGTCTTCCTGTTCGACGAAGTGGATAAGATAGGAGCCGATTTTAAAGGAGACCCCGCTTCCGCGTTGCTGGAGGTTCTTGACCCTGAACAAAATAAGGAATTTACAGATCACTTCCTGGAGATACCTTTTGACCTCTCAAAAGTGATGTTCATAACTACAGCCAATACAATCGACACCATCCCAAGGCCGCTCCTTGACAGGATGGAAGTAATAGAAGTATCAGGCTATACTGAGGAAGAGAAGGTTAAAATAGCTCAGAGATATCTCATACCTAAGCAGCTAAAAGCTCACGGACTTAAGAAAAAGAACTTTGTAATAGGGGAAAAGGCCATCAGAGATTTGATTAACTTCTACACGAGAGAATCAGGTGTCAGAAACCTTGAACGTGAGATTGGCAGCTTGTGCAGAAAGATAGCTAAAAACATCGTCAGCAAAAAAGGAGATTCGTACAGAATCACGCCGGCTTCGCTGGAAAAGTATTTGGGCAAACACAGGTACAGATACGATGTGGTAAATGCTGAAAGCGAAGTCGGCGTTACCACCGGAATGGCATGGACTCAAGTAGGAGGAGATACGCTGTTCATAGAAACAGCACTGGTGCCGGGAACAGGTGCGGTGCAGCTGACTGGACAGCTGGGAGATGTAATGCAGGAATCGGCTAAAACCGCCATCACGTATATTCGCTCCATTGCTGACAAATACGGAATAGAAGAAGACTTTTACAAAAAATATGATTTGCATGTTCATGTACCTGAGGGTGCAGTGCCAAAGGACGGTCCTTCAGCAGGTGTAACCATATTTACATCCGTAATGTCCGCACTTACAGGCAGACCTGTTAAAAAAGATATCGCAATGACAGGAGAAATAACTCTTAGGGGAAAAGTATTGCCGGTAGGAGGAATAAAGGAAAAAGTGCTGGCAGCTCACAGAGCCGGCATAAGAACTATTTTGCTGCCGAAAGACAATAAAGCGGATATAGACGATATCCCTCAAGCAGTAAAAAGACAGCTTAAGTTCGTTCTTTTGGAAAAAGCTGTGGATACTTTGGAATATGCACTGGAAGAAAGCAAGCAGGTGTAGTATGATAATAACAAAGGCAGAGCTTGAAGCTATAGCTGTAAAAGCCGCACAGTATCCGGAGGACTCCATGGCAGAGATTGCCTTTGCAGGCAGGTCCAACGTGGGTAAGTCTTCTTTGCTGAACCTTTTGACAGGAAGAAAGAGTCTTGCCAGGGTGTCTCAAAACCCCGGCAAGACCAGAACCATTAACTTTTACAGGATTAACGATTCTTTCAGAATTGTGGATTTGCCTGGCTACGGATATGCCAAGGTTTCCAGAGAGACTACAAAGGACTGGGGACCGATGATGGAGGAATATTTTCAAAACCGGAAAGGCTTAAAGAAGGTGGTTCAGCTGGTGGATATAAGGCATGCTCCATCTGCTCAAGACATACAGATGTATGAATATCTGAGGCATTATGGGCTCGACGGGCTGGTGGTAGCAACGAAAGCTGACAAAGTTTCACGAAATGAAGCTCAGAAGTGCATAAGCGTTATAAGGCGGACTCTCAAATTGAGCGAAAGCGATAAGGTTATACCTGTTTCATCACTGAAGAAGACAGGACAGGATAAGCTCCTTGATGAGATGGAACGGCTCTTGATGGTGGAGGAATAGGGAATATGCAGTTTATCAGTTTCAGAATTCTTATGAGCCGTATAAAGGCCATCAAGACTATGATGCATGATAAGACAGTGCCTAAGAGAAAAAAGGCATTGGTGGTGTTGGGGATAATTTATTTATTTTTGCCGGTGGATTTAATACCTCCAGTTCTATTTCCCATTGGATTTTTAGATGATATTGTACTTTGGCTCTGGATAATATGGACGCTTAGAGACACTTTGGATTTGTACTGGGATGGTGAAAAAGTGCAGGATTTTTCCAATGCTTTTAATAAAGATGATATAGTAGAGGGCGTAGAATTTACTGTAGACCAGGAGGATGAAAAGGATGGACGTTGATATTAAGACAAGGAAAGTTCTGTTGACCAGAGAGCAGATTGAAAAAAGAGCAGCAGAGCTGGGCGCTCAGATCTGCGAGGATTTTAAGGGTGAACCCCTTTATCTGATAGGCACTCTGCGAGGCGCAGTAATGTGGATGGCCGATATAATGAAAAACATCACCAACGATACGGAAATAGATTTTATAATGGCTTCAAGCTATGGCTCCGGCACCGAAAGCTCAGGAAAGGTGATAATAAAAAAAGATTTGGAAGGCGACATTGCAGGGAAAAATGTTATTATAATCGAAGATATAGTAGATACCGGCAATACCTTGAAATATCTGAAAGAATACCTGTATGGCAAAAATCCTAAAAGCATTAAAATATGCACTCTTTTGGACAAGCCTTCAAGACGCAGCGCTCAAATTGAGGCTGATTACATAGGCTTTTCCATTGACAACCTTTTTGTCATAGGATATGGGCTTGATTACGATCAAAAATACAGAAATTTACCTTATGTAAGTTATCTTGAATGATAATATGGGTAATAGTATAATATAAGATAAGATATCAAAAAATTACAAAGGAGATACATAAAATGGGTTATGAAGTAAAGATAGGAATATCAAACAAACATGTTCATCTGACTGATGAGCATATTGAAATCTTGTTCGGTAAGGGCCATAAATTGACTCCTACAAAGCCGCTCGTTCAGCCGGGACAATTTGCGTGCGAAGAAAAGGTTGACGTAGTAGGCCCGAAGAACACTCTTAAAGGCATTAGAGTTCTAGGACCGGCAAGACCGGAGACTCAGGTGGAATTGGCGATGACAGATGCAAGAACAGCAGGAATAAAAGCGCCGCTGACCGATTCCGGCCATTTGGAAGGTACTCCCGGATGCAAACTTATCGGACCTTGCGGAGAAATAGAGCTTGATCACGGCGTAATGGTTGCAAGAAGACATGTACACTTAAACGACGAGCAAGCTGCAGAAGCAGGAGTTAAAGACGGAGATATCGTAAGCATCAAAATCGAAGGTCCAAGAGGTCTCGTGTTCGATAATGTTTTGGTAAGAGCAGGCGCTAAGCATGAAAGAGAAGTGCATCTGGATACTGACGAGGGAAATGCAGCAGGCTGCGGAGCTGATACAGTTTGCACGATTATCAAATAAGTAGCTTAGTTTGAAAATGTTTAAAGAGAGGACGCCTCAAAGCGTTGTGCTTTGAGGGCTGTCCTTTTTTGCTTCCGGCAAAGCGTGAAGAAATCATATTTATATTCCATAACTTCCATTTAACGGATCCTGGAACCATGGAATATGCGGCGTATAATACGTGAAAGCGATGAGAACAGCAGCTAAAACCGCTAAAAGCGCTATTCCGGCCACATTGGAACCGGCAATATAGGAAATGCGATTTTTCGTCATTTTATAGTTGAATAAATAAGCACATGCCAACGAAAAGAAAAAAATACAGATGTCCACCCACATTATATTTTTACCTATGATGCCGCTGTAAGTATAATAAAACAGAGTTACAATCGACATTGCCATAAAGGCAGATAAAGCTGTGGACCAGATTAAGTTTGGTATCGCGGCTCTTTTATTTTTTGAGTATATTAATTGTATAATTAAAAACAATAAAATAGGATAATAAACTAATTTCAAATGCTCCCAAGGACTTTCGTTGACGGGGGAGACAGCGGCTATAATGTCATTTTTCGTCCATTGATATAGGAAATGAATTAAAAAGCCCGCAGCGCATGAGAAAATAAAGCCTGCCGCCATTTGAACCGTAAGTGAGAAAACTTTTGCTTTAGGTATATACATGTTATTCGCCCAACTTTCATAGTATTATTTGCGTTGTATTTTGCCCGGAAATGGTGTATCATATACTATGTAGAGGTATTTTCAGGAGGGAGAACAGTGAGAAAGTTCAATTATGTTTGCTCATTTTTGCTGGTTATTACGTTATCTGTTTTCATAATAACCCTTGGACAAAACATAACAGCGCGAACATCAGGGACTTATTTGTATTATTTTAACGATACCAGAGTAGTAGAAGGCCTTTATACTGAATATACCAGTTCTCAGATGGCAGACGAGATAGCGGGGTTTATGAATTCGTGGAGACCGGATGAGTTTCAGGTATATGAAAACACAGGCTATGATTTGCAGGGGATATTCAGTGATAGAGACAGCGACAACATGCTCATCGCCAAAACTGCTTTAGATATAAGTTTAATTGTTTGTATCGTGTGTTTGATAATATCCGCATCCATATACGTATATTTTCTTAAAAATGATTTTAAGCTTGTTATCAGAAAACGCCTTAAGGCGGTATGGATTGTTACGGGAATTCTCTTAGTGTGTGAAAGCTTGCTGTTTATGACAGAGCAAGGAGTGAGACGGCTGACTTCTTTTATGGGGCTTGAAGCGCTGGGAGATAATTCGCCTTTGGCGTCCATATTGGGAGCGGATTTTATCAATATGGCAGGATTCTTTGTCATATTGTATACTTTAGTAGCAACTATAGCTATTTCTTATCTGACTTATGTCTTGACCAAGCCGCCTAGAATATTTTATTAGAAAGGAAAGAACATGATACTGGTACATTTAGCTGATGGTTTTGAAGAAGTGGAAGCTGTGACAGTGACTGATATTTTGAGGAGAGCAGGTTTAGAAACCAAATTCGTATCGGTTACAGGCAGCAGGCAGATAAAGGGCGCCCATGGAATTACTGTAGAGGCTGATACGATGTTTGAAGAAGCAGATTATGAAGCTTGCGACATGATAGTACTGCCGGGTGGAATGCCGGGAGCTCTTAATCTGAAGGAACACAAGGGGTTGTGCAGACAGATTGCATTGTTTGCTGAAGAAGATAAGGCTTTGGCTGCCATTTGCGCGGCTCCCATGGTATTTGGCTCTCTGGGTATTTTGTCCGGAAGGAAAGCAACCATTTATCCCGGTATGGAAGAAGAACTTTTGGGTGCCGAGCCCATACCATTTCCGGTAGTAAGAGATAGTAACATTATAACTTCACAAGGTCCGGGCACTGCCATGAAATTTGCTATAGCTATAGTCAAGTATTTTAAAGGCGAAGATGCAGGGGACAAGCTGGAAAAGGAGTTGTTGTTATACTGATGCTGTTAAAGACGGATTATCATATACACACATGGTACTCCGACGGAACTATGAGTCCTAAGGAGGTAGTAGAAAAATATATTGATGAGCAATACGATGTCATAGCGATTACAGACCATGAGGTTACAGACGGTATAGCAGAAGCCAAAGCGGCTGCCGAGGGAACGTTGATAAAGGTTATTCCCGGCATAGAGCTGGCTACAGACATGGATGGAAAAGAACTGCACATACTTGGCTATAACATCGATGAAAATAATTTGAAGCTTAAAGAAGCGCTTATCGGTTTGGCAAAGATAAGAAAGGCTCGCAACGATTCTCTTCTAAAAGCCTTGCAGGATAAGGGTTATGAGATAGATGAAAAGGATCTTATCAAGAGAGAAGGACAGATTTATATAGGAAAGCCGGATTTTGCCAGAGCTCTCGTAGCCAAAGGATACATATCGGAAATATCAGAAGCCTTTAAGCCGGGCCAGTTTCTTGAATCACAAGAAGCTAAGGCTGTACGTAAAGAAAAGATTAAGACAAGTGATGCTATAGAGCTGATAAAGGAGGCCGGAGGCATACCTGTACTGGCTCATCCATGCAAGATCAAAGGCATCGGTGCCAGGGAAAGCGATGAATTTAAAGAAAATTTCAAGCTGCTTTTGAAAGAGCTAAAGAAGGTTGGACTGAAGGGCCTTGAATGTATATATCCTGCTCACAGCGATGGGGAAAGACTGTTTTTCATAGATATGGCCAGCCGATATCATCTGCATATAACTGAAGGATCAGACTTTCACGGCAGATAAAAAAGTGAATGGAGGAGAACTTATGTCAGTATTCAGCAGCAGGAGAGTAGCTGCAGCGGTTAGAACCAGAGAAGATTTTGATATTTCACTTACATCTAAAGTGGATGTCATTTTTTTGCTATATTCAAGCATAATGAATATAGAATCATATGTGAAAAAAGCACATGGAGCAGGTAAAAAGATATTTATCCACATGGATTTCGTTGAGGGGGTAGGAAAAGATCGTGCCGGCATGGAATTCTTAAAGTCTATAAACGTAGACGGCATACTTACTACCAAGACTAACATGATAAGACCTGCCAAGGATTGCGGCTTGATAACAGTACAGAGATTTTTTATCGTGGATTCTCACTCGGTTGATACAGCAGTGGAATCTATACGTATAGCAAAGCCTGATGTGGTTGAAATTATGCCGGGTGTAGTCGAAAAGAAAATAAGAGAGTTTGCAAAAAAAGTTTCCATGGAAATATTAGTAGGAGGGCTGTTGGAGTTTGAAGAAGAAGTGGATGCTGCCATAGCTGCAGGTGCGACAGCTGTTTCCACAGCCAAAAGAGCGCTTTGGGATTACAAATAACATGAAGTAGGAGATTGAAAAGATGAAGATCAAATTTTGCGGTGCATCTGAAGGCGTAACCGGTTCTTGCCATTTGATATCTACAGAAGAGCATAAAATTTTACTTGATTGCGGACAGTTTCAGGGTGGAAAATCTATGGAGGCCATGAACAGAGAAGCTTTTCCTTTTACACCTGAAGAAATAGAATGCGTAGTCCTGAGTCATGCGCATATAGATCATTGCGGCAGACTTCCTCTGCTTGCAAAGAGGGGATTCAGAGGACAGATTTACTGTACAGATGCAACAGCAGATTTGCTGGAAGTAATGCTGAGAGACAGCGCATACATACATGAAAAAGACGCAGAAGCTCAAAGCCGTAAAAATGCCAGAAAAGGAAAACCGCCGGTAGAGCCTCTTTATACCATAAAAGACGCAGAAGCAGCTCTTACCTTGGTAAAACCTGTACTTTATGACCAACTTATAGAGATTAATCCTGAGATAAAGATAGTATTTAACGACGCAGGTCATATTCTGGGTTCAGCTATAACTGAACTTTGGATAACGGAAGCCGAGAGTACATCTAAAATAGTGTTCTCAGGCGACCTTGGCGTTATGAACAGACCTATTTTACGTAATCCGACTAAGATAAAAAAAGCCGATTATGTAATCATGGAAACTACTTACGGAAACAGAATACACGAGCCAAATGCTACAAGCATAGACCAGCTCATAAAGATAACTATAGATACTGTAAAAAGAGGAGGAAGCGTTATAATTCCGTCATTTGCTGTAGGAAGAACTCAGGAATTGATATACCAGTTTAATTTGTTTTATGAAGAACATCCTGAATACAGACAGTATCTGGAAAATGTTAACGTATACATAGATAGCCCAATGGCTACGACGGCAACAGAAGTGTTTAAACGTAATGCACAGGTATTCGATGAAGAAACCAAAGCAAGAATACTTAGCGGAGACAATCCATTAGATTTTAAAAATCTGAAATTTACCAGAAATACCGCGGACTCACAAATGCTAAACAATGATAAAACTCCGAAAGTTATTATTTCAGCCAGCGGCATGTGCGAAGCGGGAAGAATAAGACATCACCTAAAGCATAACCTTTGGGACAGCAGAAACAGTATCGTATTTGTAGGCTACCAAGCTGAGGGAACTTTGGGCAGACTGTTGATAGAAGGCGCCAAAGAAGTAAAGCTTTTTGGTGAAACAGTAGTAGTGAAGGCAGAAATTCATAACTTAGAGGGTTTTTCAGGACATGCAGATCAAAAAGGCCTCTTTGAATGGATAAGCAGCTTTGAAAAAAAACCTAAACAAGTATTTTTAGTTCATGGAGAGACAGACTCCAAAAAAGACTTTGCCAAGCTCATAGAGACTGAGCTTGGATATGACCCGGTAGTCATCATGCAGAATTCTGAATTTGAACTGGAAACAGGACGTCTGCTTAGCAAGGAAGAAGTTATAACTGAAGTTATGGATGATGAGGGCATTGAAGAACTTAAGGATAAGATAGTCAATGTGAAAGAACAGCTTGACCAAATGCTCTCAGGAGCCGAGGATGCCATGAAAAATCAGCTTTCAGCCGAAAAGCTGCAACAGATAAACAATATAGTTTTAGAATTGGAAAAAGCTTCTCTCAATTTAGGTTCATCCTTGACTTCCGAAAACAGAGATACAACTCCTTTAAGCGAGCAAGGAGATATGTAGCCATGGAATATCCTGATGTGATAGTAATCGGTATTGCAGGAGGCACGAGCTCAGGCAAGAGTACGATGATCGGAAAAATAAAGAAGGAATTTGGCGACGTAATAACCATACTCAGCCATGACTTTTATTATAAGCGCCACGATGAGCTTTCTCTTGCGGAAAGAAGAAAATTGAATTATGATCATCCTGATTCTTTCGATACAGACCTCATGATAGACCATATAAAGATGCTCAAAAGGTGGCAGCCTATTGACATACCTGTATACGACTTTTCCATATATAATCGTTTAAACGAGACCGTACATATTTTGCCATCGAAAGTTATCGTCGTAGAAGGCATATTGATCTTTGAAAACAAGGAACTCAGAGACCTGTTCGATATCAAGGCCTTTATCGATACAGACGCAGATGTCAGAATCATAAGAAGGATATTGCGAGACGTAAAAAAAAGAGGAAGGACACTGGAATCTGTCATCGATCAATATCTTTCCAGCGTAAAACCTATGCATGAGCAGTTTGTTGAACCGAGCAAAAAGTATGCGGATATCATCATACCTGAAGGCGGACACAATTTGGTTGCTTTAGAGATGCTTAATGAGAAGATTTATACGTTGATAAACCGCTGATATGCTGTATTTGGTGTAAATAACATAAAAGACAAACTGAGACCGATGCTGACAAATTTTATTTAAAATAAAATTTGCCGGCATTTTTTTTTGCATTTTAATGCTTATTACAGATATTTGCGTCACTAAATCGAGCATATGGAAAAATAAATCTTGCTTGGCCTTTTAGCGCATGTTAAATATATTAAAAAACAGAAGGTGGGTGATTTAATGAAGGATTATCAACAGAGAAGGATGAAATCATATGTATTGCCGGAAGCTGTATATAGACAGGCATTATGGGCTGTTAAAGATTTACCCAGATTGAAAAGAAGCCTTGAACTGTATTTGTATAAAGAAGGTAATTTGCCAAGCGGCAGTTTAGTCATGGAAAGGATCGGAGAAAGGAATGCCTCCGAAAAAGACTTTACAGGTCAGGAAGCTATAAAAAAAGCAATGCTGTCTATGAAAATCCAGGCTATTGAAGATGCATTCTTTCAGATACCTTATGAATACAGAGAGGGTATAAGGCTGAAACTGACAGAGGGAAAAGAGTACGGTGACGATTTTCACGCAAATACTTGGAAAAAGTGGCAGCAAATA
>UQEW01000039.1 GCA_900540145.1 uncultured Eubacteriales bacterium | reverse complement strand
GACACGAGTTCAGAGCATTTTGATGTAAAAATTTAAAAAAATTTGATTTTTTGTCAGCAGCTCATTGCGCGCACCGCGGCGAGCAACCACCGCAGTAACTGCGCTGAAGCCAAATTTTATGTACGCTTTTAACACCTGAAATCCGTCATTTAAATCATTTTTTTCATATACTTCAGCCTTCTCTTTCGCTGTAAATAGATTTTTGTGATAGTATTGATGGCAACAAAGTTGACGAAGAGGCAGGAGCGGAAGCGATTATGAGTGAGAAAGACAAGAAAAAGATAATAGGTGTTGTCGGCGCATGCAGAGGCGCAGGAACAACGTTTACAGCATCTTTGCTGGCACAGGCAATAGCTAAAAAAAATGAGAGTGTGGCTTTTTTGGAGACAAATTTATGCTGTTGCCATTCATGCATGAATAAACCACTGGCCTTTTACGTTAACGGATTGTATAAACAGATAATTCCGGGGAGATTTCGAGACTTCTTTTATATGAAATTTATGGGATACAGGACTGATAACAGAGCCAATATATATAAAGGAGTCAATTGGGCAGTAAGAAATGAAACTTCTCCTTGCTGCCTCTTGCTGCCGGAGGATGTAGCAGGAAGATACATTATTTGGGACGAGCCGCCTATATTTGAAGAATATGGCTCTGGACGGGTCAGTGCGGACAAGATAGATTTGATTCTGTGCGTAACCAGGCCGGAGATCCAATATATGGCGGCAGGGCGGCAAACTATAGGAGAGTGCGCTGAGCTGTGGGGCACTAAGTTTCTCCTCATATACAACATGGTCGCTTCAGAATCATCTCTTAAATTTGCAGAGAAATATATAGGCAAAAAAGGAGATTTTGTCATTTGGAATGATTTGGATAAAATTACAGAAAATATAGAAAAAATAGCTGAATATATCGTTACATTATACTAACGTCACAGGAACTACACAATTACTGCCATGATTTACTATTCCATTTAAAGTCGAAATATAGTATAATAAATGTATATTTGCAGAAAAAAGTACTATAAGGGGGAAAATATGATTAATTTTGATCATGTCACCAAAACTTATCGTACCAATGTGGGTCTTGATGATGTAAGTGTACATATAAACAAAGGAGACTTTGTATTTCTGGTTGGACCCAGCGGTGCAGGGAAATCAACTTTTATTAAATTAATCTTGAAAGAAATCAATCCCGACAGCGGGAGTATTATAGTAGACGGAAAAGAAATAACAACTCTGAGCAACAGAGAAGTGCCTGAGCTTAGAAGAAAGGTGGGGACTGTGTTTCAGGATTTCCGTCTTTTACCTAAAAAAACAGTGTTTGAAAACGTTGCCTTTGCCATGGAGGTATTGCATAAGAGCAAGAGGCAGATAAGAAAACAGGTGCCGCAAATATTGAGTTTGGTAGGAATTGCAGACAAAGCGCACAAATACCCGGAAGAACTTTCGGCAGGGGAACAGCAGAGGGTAGCTATAGCTAGGGCTATTGTCAATAATCCTACCGTTTTAATTGCGGACGAGCCCACAGGTAATTTAGATCCTGTTACAGCTGCCGAAATAATGGATCTGCTTGAGCAGATTAACTTAAGAGGAACCACAATAGTTATGGTAACTCATGCAAAAGACATAGTAGACAGAATGAAGAAAAGAGTTATAGCTATAGAAAAAGGAAAAATTATTCGCGATAGAGAGGGTATCTACGTTATTGACAACATTTCAGGCGTTGACAGCGCTGTAGAAAGTAAGGAGGTGGATGCCCTTGAATAGTTTAATTTATAACATAAAGCAGGGATTCATTCAAATCTTCAGGAATAAGGGAATGAGCCTCGCATCAATTTTTTCAATACTGGCAATGTTGATGATATTAGGCATATTTTTCTTGATTGCAGTCAATCTTAACCTGTTCACAGAAGTAGTAAAACAGGACTATGATCAGGTAGAAGTTTTCCTGCTGGATGATACAACTCAAGAACAGGCTCAAAATATAATGAATGAGATGGAAGGATATGAAGGAGTTTCGGATGTAGTGTACAGAAGCAAAGACGAAGCTCTGGAGATTATGAAAGAACGATGGGGAGAAAGCGGATATTTGCTGGATTCCCTGGGAGACAATCCGCTCCCTGCATCGGTATTGATTTCTGTAGAATCAATTGAATCAGCCCAGTCTGTTTCTGAATACGCAGGTACGCTGGAGGGTGTCGAGGATGTTCAGTTCTATCAGGAAACAGTGGATAAGCTGACTCAGATAACCAATTTCCTTCAAATAGGCGCTTTAATTGTAATGGCATTTTTGATAGTCGTTTCAGTGGTGGTGGTTTCTAACACTGTTAAGCTCACTGTATTTGCCAGAGCGAGAGAAATCCGTATAATGAAATATGTCGGCGCCACCAATTGGTTTATACGAGGACCGTTTATTTCAGAAGGTATAATAATAGGTCTTTTGGCAGCGTTGGTTTCTACAGGTCTTATTACTTTATTGTACGATAGGATAGTAGCAGGCATTGGAGTAGAAGTTATGGCTATAGTTTCATGTCCTTTAATACCGGTTGGATACATGGCAGGCAATATGCTGATTATATTCATAGCTTTAGGCGTAAGCATCGGAGCCTGGGGAAGCATAATTTCCATGAGAAAATTCTTAGACGCATAAGAAAGGAATGGAACAATGAAGAGAAAATTTTTATCAATATTTCTGATAATAGTTGTAACAGTTGCTCTGGCAATTCCATCTTATGCTTCTGAAAGCAAGAGCGATTTGGAAGATGAGCTTGCCAGCGTAGAAAACGAAAAGGAAGAAGTATCTAACCAGCTGGCGGAAACAGAGGCACAGATAGAAGAGCTGAATGACAAGGTCAGCACATTAAATAGCGAAATAGCAGAATCCAATGAAAAAATCAGTCAGACAGAAGCAGAAATAGCTCAGAAGCAGGAGGATATGCAAAACAGAGAAGACGGTCTAAATGAACGTCTAAGAGTTATGTATAAAAACGGCTCTATAGGATTTATAGATGTCTTATTGGGCTCCAACAGCATATCGGAATTTGTCAGCAATCTTGAGATGATACAGAGAATATACCAAAACGATATGGATGTTTTGGAGACTCTGCAAAAGGAAGCTGATGAGCTGGAAAAAATAAAAGCGCAGCTCCAGGAAGAGAAGGACTCTCTGGCGGATAAGAAAGCTCAGCTGGATGCAGATAAGGCCGAACTGAACTCGCTGGTATCCCAGTTGGAAGCCAGAGAAGACGAGTTGCTTGCCGAGTCAGAAGCCCTTGTATCCAAGATACAGAGCATGACTGACCCTGACAGCGAATATCAGGGAGACGGTGCATGGACGTGGCCGGCTCCTGCCAGCCATTATCTGACATCATACTTTGGCTGGAGGATGCATCCTGTTTATGGCACTTGGAGATATCACTCAGGAATAGATATAGCAGCGTCCTCTGGTACCAACGTAGTAGCGGCTGCTCCCGGTACGGTTATATTGTCTCAGGATTATGGCAATTACAGCTATGGAGAATGTATAATAATAGACCATGGCGGTGGTATAACCAGCCTTTACGGTCATATGATAAGAGGTTCAAGACGAGTGTCTGTGGGAGATACTGTAAGCGCCGGCCAGGTTATAGGCTTGGTAGGAAGTACAGGTGTTTCAACCGGACCGCATTTGCATTTTGAAGTACGTGAAAATGGGCAGGTAGTAGATCCGCTGGGGTATGTAGGTTAATAACATGAATATAAATCCGATTATAAAACGGCTTCTGCAGAATAGAGGAATCGTTTCGGAAGAGGATATTAGAGAATTCCTTTCAGATAAGCCTCAGAAAACATATGATCCATTCCTGCTTCCTAATATGGAAGCGGGAGTGGATTTGATTTTGTCTGCAGTTAAAGAAAATTTGAATATATGTGTATATGGCGATTATGATGCCGATGGAATAACTTCCACAGTTCTTATGATGAGCATTTTAGAACATCTTACAGATAGGAGCAGACTCAGCTACTATATACCTTCCAGATTTGAAGAAGGTTATGGTCTCAACCAAGAGGCAATCAAAGCTATCTCAGAAGCAGGTGCAGATATGATAATCACAGTGGATTGCGGCAGCGTTTCCTTTGATGAGGTAGAGTATGCTAAAGAATTGGGATTGAAGATTCTGGTAACAGACCATCACAACATTACAGATGTAATGGCCGATTGTATTTTGATAAACCCCAAACATCCCGACTCTTCCTATCCTTTTAAAGAATTATCGGGATGCGGAGTCGCATTTAAGGTAGCGCAGGCACTCCAGAAAAAGTCAGGTATGCCGAAGTCGGTCCTTACGGAAGTTTTAGATTTGGTAGCTATAGGAACTGTAGGCGACATAATGCCTCTTCTGGATGAAAACAGGACCATGACCAAATTTGGTTTAAAAGTCATTAATTACGGAAAAAGAAAGAGCCTGCAAAAGCTCATTTTAGGCACTCATTTAAAGCCAGGCGCTGTTTCTTCTGAAAATATAAGTTATGTGATAGTCCCTCATCTGAATGCTTCCGGCAGAATAGGAGACGCTTCTCAGGCTGTGGAGCTGCTGCTCGAAGACTGCGATGACGACAGACAAAATGCGATAGTGCAAGATATAATTGAAAAAAACCGCCTAAGGAAAGCGCTTCAGGAAGAGACCTTTAACATGTGCATAGAGAATATAGATGAAGAACATTTGCCTCAGCTCATCATTATCAAGACAGAAAACGCCCACGAAGGGATTACCGGGATAGTGGCCGGAAAGATTAAGGAAACGTACTACAGACCGGCCATAATAGTGACTCCATCGGGGGAAGACGACTGTTACCTTAAAGGAACGGGGAGAAGCGTAGAAGGGATAGATTTGTATCAGCTTTTAAAGACGCAGGAAGAGTTGTTTGAGAAGTTTGGCGGTCATTCCGGAGCATGTGGATTTTTGATAAGAAAAGAGAACTTTGAAAAACTTGAGGAAGGTCTTAAGGAGGAGGTCTCAAAAATATGCGCTGACAAGCCGGACGTATTGGAAAGAAAGCGCAACATAGATATCGTCCTTGATGAAAAGGACCTTACGGAGAATTTGGGACAGCAGCTTCAGATGTTAGCTCCTTTCGGCAACAAGAACAGGAAGCCTGTAATAGAACTGCCGGGCAGCAGAATTTGCGACGTGAGGTACATGGGAGATAAAAAACAACATGCCAGATTTGTGGCTCAAAGCCTTCAAAGCGACGCTAAAGTGCAATGCGTGATGTTTGGCAAGGCACAAGATGCATTTTCCTGCGGCAAGTACGACGAAATGCGAAAAGCAAACATAACAGGCGCTCTGGACTTGCAAATTTGGCAAGGGATGAAAAGGCTGCAGTTTATTGTTGAGGAAATTGGATTTGACGAACAATAAACATAGATGATATAATTTCTTTTAACAATGAAAGGAGCTCAAAATCATTATGTCTTACGATTCAAAAATTAAGAGAGAAGATATAGATGAATTGTTTGAAGCAGTTCTTACCCTTAAAAGTGAAGAAGAATGCTATAGATTCTTTGAAGATATATGCACTATTAATGAGATTCACGCTATAGCTCAGAGACTGCAGGTAGCCAAGCTGCTATCGGAAAAGAAAACGTATACCGAGATAGAAGCTGTTACTAAGGCATCTACAGCGACCATAAGCAGGATAAACAAATGTCTCGTGTATGGAGCGGACGGATATAAACTGGTGCTTGAAAGATTGGCCGAAAAAAATGAAAAGTAATTTTCAGCTCTGTATTCTGAGAAAATACAAAAACAGCAGCTATGGCAAAGGCAGCGACTCGCTTATAAAGCAGGCGGCCTTGGCTTATGGTATTCCCAGAGAGGCGCTCATTGACGAAAAAGTGTGCAGGAGCAGCAGCGGCAAGCCTTTTTTTGAAAATATGGATATACATTTTAGCATAAGTCACACAGAAGACCTTTGGGCTTGCCTTATAGGCGCCGCCAACTGCGGACTTGATGTTCAATATATCAGACCCTGTAATTTTACCAAGATTGCCGGGCGTTTTTTTTCGGACAGAGAAAAAGCGTATGTTCAAAAAAACGGAATAGAAGGTTTTTTTGAAATTTGGACCAGAAGAGAGGCTTGTGGCAAATACACAGGAGAGGGTTTTTTCGGAACCATGCCTGAATTCGTATCGCCCGACGGTCTTATAGAAAAACAAGTTCTTATAAAAGATAATGAGTTTATTTTGTTGAAAGAAATCCCAGGCAGCCATATCGCCGAAGGTATAAAATGCGCTGTCTGCTTACCTGAAGGGTATGAGGGGCAGATAGAAATAACGGATTTACGGGAGGTCTTGAAGGAGGGCTTTGAATTATGAAGATGACTTTTTTATCCGATAATAAAACTGAGAAAGCTAAATGCCATGCTGAATGGGGATTGGCTATCTTGATTGAAAGCCGAGGCCGCAAAGTGCTCTTCGACGTGGGAGCATCCGCCATGTTTGCGCGTAACGCCGAGGCTTTGGAAGTGGATTTGAGCGATGTGGATGCTGTGGTAATCAGCCACGGACATTACGACCACACGGAGGGAATGGAAGCTTTCTGCCAAATCAATCATCGCGCGCCTGTGTATATACATAAAGATGCCATCGGAGAAAGCTATGCTCTGGATAAAGACGGCAATATAGAAGATGTAGATTACGGCATACTATGGAACGACGGCTTTAAGGATTCCATAAGTTCACGTCTTGTATTTACACAGGATGTTGTGCAGATAAATGATAACATGACTTTGGTGGGCAACATACCTTTGCTGTCAGAATATCCTATGACCGAAAGCTTTTTCCGAAGAGGAGACTCATCTAACCCATGGATACAAGACCCTATGGACCATGAACAATTCCTGGTGGTGGAGGAAGAGGAAGGCATATACATCTTTTCAGGCTGCAGCCATAAAGGCGTCATGTCTGTAATAGCAAGAGCTGGAGAGCTGTTTGCCGGGAAAAAGATATTAGGACTCATCGCCGGTATGCATCTTTATGTTCTGCCTCTTCAGGAACAGAAAAAAATAGTAGATTTCATATGCGATTTGGGCATAGAGTGGATTTTCCCCGTTCATTGTACAGGCATGGAAGCCATAGTCATGTTTAAAGAACGTATGGGAGATAGATGCGTGATAGCTTCAGCGGGAGAAAGTTATGACTGTTGAGAAATGCAAGGCTGCGGCCCTCAGGTATGTTGCTGCGGCCATAAAAACCGAAGGACAGGTAATGGATTATCTGAAGCGTAAGGAATTTTCCGCGGATGAAATACAAGAGGCTGTCGACATGCTCAGGGAATACAGCTATGTGGACGACCGCAAATATTGCTGCGACTATTATTTGCAAGGCTGCCGCAAGGGAAGAGGACGCAGGAGAATTGAGCAGGAACTGGAACGCAAGAAGATAAGCAGAAATGTTATTAAAGAAAGCCTCGACAGTTTCCTTTCGGAAGACAATCCGGAATTTGGGCAGGTTATGGAAGAAACCGGTACAGAAAAGGAAAGAGCATTAGACATAGGTAAAAAAATGCTTAAAGAACAGCTCCAAGCAGGCAAACCGGTGGACAAGGCCTTTTTTGCCAAGATAGGCAGGAGGCTTACATCTATGGGATATGACGGAGAGATCATATATAGCGTTATAGGTTTTGCGATGAAAGGAAATCGAGGAGATCAAGAAGAATAAGGAGATCCAGGAGAACAAGGAGGCTTTTAATGAAGGAGCAATTTCAGCGAACTGTTCAGCTGATAGGAGAAGAAGCCTGCCGAAGATTGTCGGAAGCCAGAGTGATAGTTTTCGGCATAGGCGGAGTGGGCAGCTACGTTTGCGAGGCTTTGGCCAGGGCCGGAATAGGATATATAGAAATAGTGGACAAAGATGAGGTCGACATTACCAACATAAACAGGCAGCTTATAGCTTTGCACAGCACCGTAGGCAGACCCAAGGTGGACGTGGAATTTGAACGGTTAAAAGATATAAATCCGGAGATCTCGGTAGAGAAAAGACAATGCTTTTACCTGCCTGAATCGGCAGACAGATTTAACTTTGAAGAATATGATTATGTGATAGACGCGGTAGACAATGTTACAGCCAAGATAGATATCATTCGCAGAAGCAAGGCGGCAGGCACCAGGGTAATTTCCTCTATGGGCACGGGGAACAAGCTGAATCCTATGGCTTTTAAAGTCGCATATGTTGAGGATACAAAAGTATGCCCCCTGGCAAAGGTTATGCGCAGGGAGCTGAAAAAACTGGGTATTACCGGAGTAAAAGCTGTGTATTCTGAAGAAGAGCCCATAAAAAATCAAAGCAGCGCTCCGGCCAGCATAAGCTTTGTACCGTCAGCGGCGGGACTTTTAATCGCTTCAGAAGTAATCAAAGATTTAATCGAAATAGTCTAAAAGGGCGGACGTCTCATCAAAAGATTTGTAGAGATTGTCTGAACCCTCTCTCATGAAGCCTTCTCGGAAGGCTTTTTTTATCATAGACTCAAGATCATCGAAGTATCCGTCTGCGTTGAAAACCGCTATAGGTTTATCATGCTGCTTAAGCTGTTTAAGCGTAAGTATTTCAAAGAACTCTTCCAGAGTCCCTATGCCGCCGGGAACCATGATAAAGCCATCGGAGCGGTCTTCCATCAACTGCTTTCGCTCCCTCATGGTATTGGTGAATATGAATTCATCACAAGTCTGATGAAGTATGCCGGGAGCATCGAAAAAAGTCGGAGCAATGCCTACGCATTTGCCTCCCTTTCTTTGAAGCCCTCGTACGACAGCTCCCATCAGGCCGTTTGTACCGCCTCCGAACACCAGACTGTGATTGCGCAAAGCCATTTCTTCTCCCAGCTTTTCAACAGCTGATATGTATTTTTTATCTATAGCCTGGCTGCTGGCCCCATAAACGCATATGTTCATCAAATACCTCCGTTTTCTTTCTTTTATTATATAAGCGTGGTATAAAAACTGTCAATGTGATAAGATAACCTTATGAAAAAGAAATTGATATCGTTGGCAATAGTAGTTCTCGTAATAGCTCTGTTTGCAGTTTCCCCATTATATCCTTATGTCAAGAGCTTGGCAGCTATGAAGGTATATAGCTATATCAACGAGAAAGAAAGCCTGATGGATGAAAAAGGAATACAGATACAGATACCGGGAGGAAATGCGACAAAAGATAAGGATTGGTATCCCTTTGTGATGACTTATAACGCTGATGCTCAGTTTCAAAGTTTTACGGGAGATAGGGATGCCAGGCTTACTATAATGTATAATTTTCCTGCATTTGACATGCGGAAAGGCTGCAGCCTTATTTACGATGAAACATCGCCTTATTACAATGGATTTTATGGCGCTTATGCCGCCGACGGAAAGTTCGGGTTTGATGAAAACGGTAATTTCAACACCGATGAAGCATCTATAGTTCCGAAGTTTGATATGCAAAAATTGGTTCTCGAGGACATGGGCATGCCCAGGAGCCAGAGCGTGTTTGAGTGGAGCTTGGATGAAGTGAAGGAAAACATAAACTATGCCGGATATGACGGGTGGACCAGAGTAGATGCCGACATGGTGGTTAACGGCGTTTTGCACAGAGCTGAGGAGGATTATAGAAATTATATCCAGTACGGCAGACCGAAATATGAAGCCGAAGAAAACTTCGCTCCCGTATCCATGAAGGGCAGGATATATGCCAGGTATTTCGAAGAACAGGACGTCAGCATATACTTTTACATCATGGCGAGAAACGAGGAGGTTTTGGAAAGCTGCGATAGAGACATACTTTCAGAAAGCGTTATTACATCATAAAGAAAATAAGTTTGCTTGGAGGGCCGGAAAAGCGTAAAAAAGGGATATTCCACAGAGATTTTGAAAATCATGGAATATCCCGCTTTATTTTTCATGTATTTTATTAATTTGTTTTATTTAACTTAACGGTCCAATTCTAATTCCAATTTAGCCAGGGACGCAATCAGTTCGTCAGGCATGTGGTCAAATTTGGCATACCATTCTTTAAGGCCTTCCAATTCTTTTTTCCATACTTCTTTGTCCACAGAAGTGATTTCTTTCATCTGTTCGTCAGTGATGTCAAGACCGTCCAAATCTATGGAGCCCGGCGCAGGAACGTATCCTAAAGGAGTTTTAACTGCTTCGGCGCTGTCTTCGCAGCGGCCCAGAGCCCATAAGAGAGCGCGCAGATTGTCTCCGAATCCCGGCCATATGAAGCGGCCTTCTTCATCTTTTCTGAACCAATTGACATTAAATATCTTAGGCGGATTGGACATCTTGCTGCCCATGTCTATCCAGTGCTGGAAGTAGTCGCCCATATGGTATCCGCAGAACGGCAGCATAGCCATAGGGTCGTAGCGGACAACTCCTACTGCACCTGCTGCAGCAGCAGTGGTTTCGGATGACATCTTAGAACCCATGAATACACCGTGGTTCCAGTCGAAGGATTGGGTTATCAAAGGTTCTGCACTGGCGCGTCTGCCTCCGAAGATTATAGCGCTGATAGGGACGCCTTCGCCTGTGAAAAATTCAGGAGCTATCGAAGGGCAATTTTCAGCGGGAGCTGTAAATCTTGAATTAGGATGAGCTCCTTTTTCCGAGGAAGTTTCCCCGTTCCATGGACGACCTTGCCAATCTTCACCGTTGATCGGAGCCGGTTCGTCAAGACCTTCCCACCATACGGTGTTGTCGTCAAGATTTCTGCATACATTTGTATATATAGTATTCTTTTTAGTCGTCATTAAAGCGTTGTTGTTGGTCTTGCTGTTGGTGCCCGGAGCCACGCCGAAGAAGCCGTTCTCAGGGTTTACGGCATACAATCTGCCGTCCTGGCCTATGCGCAGCCATGCTATATCGTCACCTATGGTATAAACCTTGTAACCCTTCTCCTGAAGGTGCTTAGGCGGAATGAGCATAGCCAAATTTGTCTTTCCACATGCACTTGGGAAAGCGGCGCTTATATATTTTTTCTCGCCTTGAGGGTTTTCTACGCAGAGGATAAGCATATGCTCTGCCATCCAGCCTTCTTCTTTTCCCAGCCATGAGCCGATTCTCAAAGCGAGGCATTTTTTGCCCAGAAGGACATTGCCTCCGTAAGCGGAGTTGATGCTCCATATGGTGTTGTCTTCAGGGAAATGAGCTATGTATTTGTTTTCCGCATCCACCTGAGCTTTTGAATGCAGACACTTTACAAAGTCAGCGCCTTTGTTCAGCTCTTCGATTACCCTGTCTCCCACATGAGTCATTATGTTCATAGAAAGAACTACATATATGGAATCTGTAAGCTCTATACCTATTTTTGAAAATTCTGTTCCGCAGACGCCCATGGAAAACGGTATGGCATACATTGTACGACCTTTCATGGAGTCTTTAAACAGCGGACGCATCTTTGCATACATCTCATCTTTTTGCACCCAGTTGTTGGTAGGACCTGCGTCTTTTTGATAGGTAGTACAGATAACAGTTCTTTTTTCATCTCTTGCTACGTCTTTCGGGTCAGTTCTGTAATAATAACAGCCCGGAAGCTTTTCCTGATTTAGACGAATCATTTCGCCTGTATCGCATGCTTCCTGACGAAGTTCTTCTATCTGCTCAATTGAACCGTCAATCCATACGATTTCCTTAGGATTTGTCAAATCGGCGCATTCCTTGACCCAATTTAAGACTTTTTCGTTTTTAATCTCGATCATTTCTCTTCCTCTCCATCGATATTATATTTAACGAGAGCTTTACAAGCTTGCATATATTCTAACATTTGTAGTGATTGTTATCAAGGAAGAATTGATGGCGAAAAAGAAAAACCCATGGGAGACACATCCATGGGTTTTTGTTGCTCATAGCTTGTGCATTTAACTTATGCACTGGTGGGGACGGGTGAGACTTATTTTGCTGCTTTGGCAGCGTTGAATCTTTTAGCTAATCTTGAAACTTTTCTGGAAGCAGCGTTCTTTGAAATTGTGTGTTTAGCTGCAGCCTGTTTAAGCTTCTTTTCTGCAAGTTTAAGTTTTTCCTGAGCTGTTTCAAAATCGCCTTCTTCAATAGCCTTGTCGAAGTTCTTTAAAACGGCCTTAAGATGATTTTTAATCCTTCTGTTCCTTGCAGTTTTCTTGTCGATAACTCTGATTCTTTTCTTTGCGGATTTAATGTTTGCCATAAAATTTTACCCCACTTTTCTTATTTTTCTAGCAGTTCCTTCACAATCGTTCGTAAAGGAACAAATTCGCAGATAATATTATATATGAATGATACTGGAATTGCAAGGGAAATTTGTTTGTAATTCCATTGCTTTTGTTTGTAATTCCATTGCTTTATTAAAAAAATGACAAAATTTTTATATAAAATTTCGGCAGCGTTTAGGGCAGTCCGGCATTAAAACCGCGGGGTTCAAGAACCTGATGTTGTAATATTTTTGAAAAAATTACAACATTTATCTTCGATGGGTAATGAAATCCGAACTCCAGGTAGTTCATGCGTGAACACTTGCCGATAGCAGGGGGGCGGCTGAAGCTTGTCTTAGAAACTTGTCAAATAAATATGGATCTCCGCTTTTGATTTCACCGTTAAAATCGTTGTAATTGGTGTTCGGCGCATAATTTACGGCATTCCGGGAAAAACTTACTTTGATCAAGAATCAGGCCTTGCAGAAAATGCATAAAAAAATATTAGCAAGAAAGAAGAGATAACTAGCAATGAAGTACAGAACGGATTTAGCTATAGAAAATCAGGAACTTTTAGAACAGGCCAGAACGAGAGCCGCAGGTTATATAAAAAAGCAGAGGCAAATAGACGAAGACATTTCCGTTATCCAAATTGATATCGTAAGTCCGGAAGGTGAAAAAGCTTTCGGAAAGCCCCAAGGCACTTATATAACCATAGAAGTAGAGGGAATTTTGGAACAAAAAGACGGCATAAGGGAGAGAACAGCCAAAGCGTTAGCAGCAGAACTTAAGCAGATGATCCCTTTCGATTATCATCTCAAAGCGTTGGTGGTAGGCCTGGGGAATGAGAAAGTAACTCCTGACAGCCTTGGTCCGCATACCGTAGACAAGGTTAAGATAACCAGCCATCTGTTCGCCATGTTTGGATGCGATGGCGATTGGGAAATGTCCAATGTAAGCGGATTCAATCCATCCGTTACAGGCGTCACAGGCATGGAAACGGCTGACCTCATACAGAAGGTGGTATCCATGGTAAATCCGGATGTGGTTATAGTAATCGATTCTTTGGCAGCTAAGAATATTGAAAGAATGAGCACGACAGTTCAGATTTGCGATACGGGCATAGAGCCGGGAGCAGGCATGGGCAACAGGCGAAAAGCTATTTCTGAAGAGACTTTAGGCTGCAGAGTGATTTCAATAGGGGTGCCTACTGTTATAGATTCCAGGACGTTGATAATGGAAGCAGCTGAAAACATCGTCTCATGGGAGGATAATAGAACGCAAGAATATCTTTTGGATAGAAACTTTGACATGATAGTGACTTCGACAGACATCGACGAAATTATAAAAGATTTTTCTGAAATAATCTCAAAAGCTATAAATATAACTTTACATCCCGGCATATATTCTTAAAGTGATATAAATGCCGGAGGAGAATAAGTTTATATGAGAAAAGTCATAGCCAGCGGGGCTATAATAGTATATATGATAAGCGTTGTTACTTTCTGCCTCCTTCTTCCAAAAGAAGGCGAAAAGGCTACGGCCACTGATTTCGGTGTAATGTGTATAAACGCCGTTTATCCGTCAGCTTCCATCGAACTGGCCGATTCCAGAGATAATGAAGACGTTCCGGGAGAAGAAGGCGGCGGAACAGATCAGGAGACTTCCGGCGGCGATGATGCTGACAATGAAGAAAAGAGCGATCCGGTGGTGCTTGGAGATGAACCTTTGGTGCTCATAGTCCACACTCACGCCACTGAGTCGTACTTGCCGCAGTCAGGAAGCAATTTCCATTCCACAGGAGAGGAGAACACAGTGCGGGATGTGGGTAACACATTGGCAGCGTCTTTGGAAGCAGAAGGCATTTCAGTGGTTCACGATAAAACTTTGCACGATAACCCGTCATACAACAATTCGTACAACAGGTCATATGATACAATCCAGCAGCTTTTGGAAGAATATCCGTCTATAGTATGCGTCATAGATTTGCATAGAGACGCTATCGCTGCTGAAACTGCAGCAGCTACAGTATCGGTCAACGGAAAGACATGCGCTAAATATTCTTATGTGGTGGGGAATCTGGCATCTACATATAAAGATAACCTGGCTTTTATAAATAATTTAAATAAGACTGCTTCAGAAAGCTATAACGGTTATACGGGGAAGGTTTTAGAAAGAGGATATAGATATAATCAGGACTTTACATCAAAATCGTTGCTTTTGGAAATCGGCTATAACCGCAATCAAATAGAAGAAGCGAGAAACTCTGCCGAGATATTCGGCAAGATTTTGGCAGATACACTGAAGAAAGGACAATAAAAATGAAGACTTTTGGAAAATGCTGCCTGGTGGCAGCTATTTTCTTTTCAGCGACGCTGGCTTTTTTGACCATCGACAGACGATGCGCCATGACTTATGAAGAAGGTGGATATATAAGCGCTGCATTACAACTTTTCGTTGAAAAGAGCCTGAATTTACATTAAAATAATATAAATAAGAACAGTATTGTTATAGTGAGGAAAAAATGACAGATACAAACAAAAGAAGTAATGATTATCAACAATATATCAGGAATTTCAGCATAATAGCTCATATAGACCATGGCAAGTCCACTCTCGCCGACAGACTTATAGAAAAAACAGGTCTTGTAGAGCAGCGGGATATGAAAGAACAGTTTTTGGACAACATGGATCTGGAACGGGAAAGAGGCATAACCATCAAGCTGCAGACCACCAGATTACGGTATCACAGCAAAGACGGACATGATTACGAGCTTAATCTGATAGATACGCCGGGCCATGTGGATTTCAATTATGAGGTTTCCAGAAGCCTGGCGGCATGCGAAGGCGCCATATTGGTAGTCGACGCAACTCAGGGAGTTGAAGCGCAGACTCTTGCCAACGTGTATCTTGCTCTTGATGAAAATTTGGAAATACTGCCTGTCCTCAACAAGATAGATTTGCCGTCGGCAAGGCCGGAGGAGACCAAGCAGGAGATTGAAGAGGTCATAGGGATGGACGCTCAGGACGCGCCGCTCATTTCAGCCAAAGAGGGCACAGGCATAGAAGAACTTCTGGAGAAGATAATAGAGTTTATTCCGGCGCCTTCCGGAGATCCCGAAGGAAAGCTTAAGGCTCTGATCTTTGATTCTAAATACGATAATTATAAAGGCGTGATAATATACACCAGAATAATGGATGGACAAGTTAAAAAAGGCGATGTTATCAGGCTGATGAATACAGGTAAGAAATATGAGGTAACCGAAGTGGGAGTGTGCGCTCCGGGACCTGTGCCTTCTGACATATTAAGGGCAGGGGAAGTAGGATACATATGCGGAAGCATCAAACAAGTTTCCGATGCCAGGGTGGGCGATACCATCACCTTAGACCAGGATCCTACGGAGGAGATGCTGCCCGGCTATAAGACGGCTCAATCCATGGTATATTGCGGCATCTATCCTGCTGAAGGAGAGAAATACGAGAATGTCAAAGATGCTCTTGAAAAGCTGCAGGTAAACGACGCGGCGTTTAACTTTGAACCGGAAACATCTACAGCTTTGGGATTCGGCTTCAGGTGCGGCTTCCTCGGCCTTCTCCACATGGAAATAATCGTGGAAAGGCTTGAGAGAGAGTTTGACCTGGGAGTCATAACTACTTCGCCAAGCGTAATTTACAGAGTGGTGAAAACTGACGGAAGCGTAGAAATGATTCAGAATCCTACAAATCTTCCGCCGGCTCAGGAGATAAGCTATATAGAAGAGCCTATGGTAAAAGCTGATATAATGATTCCGAAAGAATACGTCGGAGCCATAATGGAACTCTGCCAGGACAGAAGAGGCAAGATGATTCATATGGAATATATCACTGAAACCAGAGTGCAGCTGCATTATGAAATGCCTCTGAACGAGGTCATATATGATTTCTTTGACGCTCTAAAATCAAAGACCAGAGGTTACGGTTCTCTTGATTATGAATTTATAAGGTACGAACGTTCCAATGTGGTCAAATTGGACATTCTTCTTAACAAAGAGCTGGTAGACGCTTTTTCCATGATAGTGCACGAATCAAAAGCTTATGCCAGAGGAAGATTTGTCTGTGAAAAACTGAAGACGATAATACCTATGCATCAATTCGAAGTGCCTATTCAGGCTGCCATAGGACAGAAAGTCATAGCAAGAGAGACGGTTAAGGCCTATAGAAAGGATGTTATCGCCAAATGCTATGGCGGAGACATTTCGAGAAAGAAAAAATTGCTGGAAAAACAGAAAGAAGGAAAGAAGCGGATGCGGCAGTTCGGTACTGTAGAAGTTCCACAAGAAGCCTTTACAGCTGTTTTGAAATATGACGAGAACAAGTAAAGGAGAAAACGGGATTTATGGATACGGCTGGCATATATATTCACATACCTTTCTGTCTGAAAAAATGCTTTTACTGCGACTTCTTCTCCATAGCCTCTGATGTGGATTACATCAGAAAGGGATACACCAGAGCGCTTCTGAAGGAGATAGGATTTTACGGCGCCAAATATGGAAAGGACTTTGTAGCCGACACGATTTTTTTCGGCGGCGGTACGCCCAGCCTGATGGAACCGGAATTGATAGACAAAATTCTGCGATGCCTTAAGAGAAATTTTTTCATAGCTCAAAACAGCGAAATAACTATGGAATGCAATCCTGCCACCGTTAATCTCGAAAAACTTGTTAAATACAGAAAGAGCGGTGTCAACAGGCTCAGCATAGGCGCCCAGTCTTTTGACGACGATGTGCTGAGAAAGCTAGGCAGGGTGCACAGGGCTGAGGATGTGATAAAGACTGTCCAGCTGGCAAGAAAAGCCGGATTTGACAATATAAGCCTGGACCTGATGTTTGCGGTGCCGGGGCAGGATATGGGCAAATGGGTTGAGAGCATGAAGAAGGCTTTAGCTCTCGCACCGGAGCACTTATCTTTTTACAGCCTTGAAATTGCCGACGGAACGGTATTTGGCGATATGTACCAAGCAGGAAAGCTGAAGGAAACGCCGGTAGAAGAAGACAGAAAGATGTATCACACTGCTTTGGACATGACTGATAAAGCAGGTTACAATCATTATGAAATCTCCAACGCAGCTTTGCCGGGAAGAGAATGCAGACATAATTTAAAATACTGGAACCTTTCAGAATATATGGGCTTAGGTGCAAGCGCCCATTCATTTATCAGAGATACGAGGTATTCCAACATAAGCAATGTAAAGATGTATTACCACACCATGTGGAGCCAAGACGCAACTTCAAATATGAGAATCAATGATTCCGAAGCATTTGCAGCTGATTGCGTGGGAGCCAGCAGGACTAATACATATATGGACAATGTGGCTGAATATACTTTTACAGCGCTGCGTACAAAAAAGGGCGTGGTCTTTGAGGACTTTACCAAGAAGCTCAAAAACGATTTCTGGGATGTATACGCACTGCAGCGTGCAGAGTTTGAGATGTTTGTACGTGAAGGCTACGCAGAATCGGATGTATGGCATATAGCTTTGACACGCAAGGGGATAGATATTTCAAACAGGATAATGTCACTGTTTGTCTGATTTTGTCTAAAATAGGAGGACGCTATGACAAAATACGTTATGGCCTTGGACCAGGGAACGACCAGCTCAAGGTGCATTATTTACGATAAAAAAGGCAATATGATGAGCGTAGCGCAGAAGGAGTTTACTCAAATATATCCAAAAGACGGTTGGGTAGAGCATGACGCTATGGAAATCTGGTCGACTCAGATGGGCGTAGCGCAGGAAGCTTTATTGAAGATTGGATGCACTTATAAAGACATAGAAGCTATAGGCATAACCAACCAGAGAGAAACCACCATAGTCTGGGATAAAGATACAGGTCTGCCTATATGCAATGCCATAGTATGGCAATGCCGCAGAACTGCCAAGTACTGCGACCGGCTATTATCTTCCGGTTACGGTGAGATGATACGCCGGAAGACGGGGCTCTTGATAGACGCTTATTTCAGCGGTACTAAGTTAAAGTGGATACTGGATAATGTAGTCGGAGCTCGGGAAAAAGCCGAAGAAGGGAAACTTTTATTTGGAACAGTCGAAACTTGGCTCATATGGAAGATGACAGGAGGAAAAGTTCACGGAACTGATTATTCCAACGCATCCAGAACCATGATGTTTAACATAAATACTTTAACCTGGGATGAAGACATATTGAAGCTGCTGGAAATACCGGCGTCCATGCTGCCTGTGCCTGTGCCTTCCAGCTGTGTTTACGGAGAAACGGATCCAACCATATTCGGTGGGCCGATCAAAATCGGCGGAGCAGCAGGAGACCAGCAGGCAGCGTTGTTCGGTCAGACATGTTTTGATGTCGGCGAAGGCAAAAGCACTTACGGAACAGGAAGCTTTCTGCTTGTAAACACCGGAGAAAAACCGGTATTCTCTAAAAACGGCTTGGTTACTACCATCGCATGGGGGCTGGATGGAAAAGTCAATTATGCTTTGGAAGGATCAGTGTTCGTATGCGGTGCAGCAATCCAATGGCTTCGTGACGAAATAAATATACTGGAGAAATCATCTGACTCTGAGGCTATGGCCATGGCTGTTGAGGATTCCTGCGGTCTTATCGTCGTGCCTGCCTTTGTAGGGTTAGGCGCGCCCTATTGGGATCCATATGCCAGGGGAGCTGTTATGGGCATAACGAGAGGCGCCAACAAGAACCACTTAGTAAGAGCTACGCTGGAGTCTTTAGCTTATCAAACAAGAGACCTTATCGACGCTATGACCGATGATTTGGGAACCAGGATAACTTCTCTGAAAGTGGACGGCGGAGCCTGCAGCAATAATTTTTTGATGCAATTTCAATCCGACATCTTAAATTGTACAGTCAAAAGGTCTGTGTGCGTAGAAACCACATCTCTGGGAGCAGCTTATCTTGCCGGTCTTGCAGTGGGATATTGGGAGAACAAAGAAGATGTCGTTCACAACTGGCAAACGGACAGGATATTTGAGCCTTCCATGGAAGACGAAAAGAGAGAGGAACTCCTTAAAGGATGGAAAAAAACAGTAAGCCGTGTAAGAGATTGGGCAAAGTAATCATATAATATATTGATAAATATGTCGAAATAATGTATAATACTATGTAATAGATTGCGGAAGGAAAGGTAGTAGTAAAATGGATGAACAGAAAAAGACTTTAAGCATAGCAGCGCTTGTGCTTGGTATTGTTGGCATAATTTTCGATTTCATTGTAACTTGGGTAGGCATAGTTGCCGGTATTGTAGGAATCGTATTGGCGGTACAGGCAAGAAAAAAAGAAGGCGGCAACAGCATGGCCACAGCAGGACTTGTATGCTCAATAATTGCTGTAGCTTTGGGAGGCGTTATGTATATATGCGCTATATGTGCTTTAGGTGCCATATTCAGCATAGCGGCTAACATATAGCAGAATAAAAGTTGTAAAAAAAGTGAACTAAGGGACCGCATGCAGAACGAGAGCATATCTTTGGTTTTGGCACGGTCCTTTTTTATTAAACAAAGGTTTGAGATCATGAGATGATAATGAATAATTATATATCTATATTTGGAAAAAATATTTCTTTTTATGCCATTTTAGGATTCATAGGATTGATGGCAGCACTGTTTTTGTGTTTGAAGCGAAGGACACGTTATGGAATCGAGAAAGACGATATCGTTAATCTTATGGCCTATTCCATCGTTGGAATCATTGTAGGTTCTAAACTGCTGGCTCTTGTGTGCATGATACCTCAGTTTGTGGAATATTGGGATAGAATTCAGTGGAACAGTGAGTTCGTCGGCATCCTTTTTCAGAGCGGTTTTGTATTCTATGGAGGATTGGCAGGGAGCATATTGGCATTTTATTTATACTGCCGCCAGTTTAAAATACCTTTTGGCAGGGTGATGGAGCTGATTGCGCCGGCAATCCCTTTATTCCACTTCTTTGGGCGTATTGGCTGCTATACGGCAGGCTGCTGCGGAGGCATAGGAGGATTTCCGCTTCAGTTAGTTGAAGCCTTCGAAAATCTTCTTATATTTGCGTTAATAATATATATTCAAGACAGGCGCCGATCTTTTGATGGGACCTTCCCCTTATATATGGTGACTTACGGGTGCATGAGATTTGTGCTGGAATTTTTCCGCGGCGACCCGGAAAGAGGCTTTATCGGGCCGCTATCGGTGTCCCAGTGGATCTCAATAGCCGTAGTGTTGATTGGGGCAAAACTGTTATTGAATAAATTGCTTGATAAGGCTAAAGAGAAGGTGTGAACGATTTAAACGGGAAAAAAAGAATTTTGCAAGAGGTGATGGCTATGAAAAATAAAAAAATCCGCTTAATAAGTACGATAGTATTTGTTTTGATAGCTGCTTTGACTATATGGTATTTTATGCCAACTACTTTTTTAAGCAAAGATAACCCGTCCGATATAAAATCTATATCTGTTTTTGATGGCAATACAGGCAAAAGTTTTGATTTTAGAGATACAGATGAAGTACGTTATGTTGTAGAAAATATACAAAGCACAAAAATGAAGAAAGATACACTCTCCATAGGATATATGGGTTATGGTTTTCGTATAAGTTTCTTTGATGAAAATGGAAAGAAAATTGAGAGCTTTATTATAAATAGCTCCGATACGATTCGCAAAGCCCTTTTTTTCTGTCGCTGTGACGGCGGCCTGTGTTATGATTATTTGAAAGAGCTTGAAGAAAAATATTCAAGCTGATTCCCGTTTGTCGGGGAGCTGAGTAAAGCGACAAAGGTGGATTTTTGCATCATAGATTCCGGCGGAGCAGCGCTGTTGGCTTTTTTTCTTCGAGCCCACCGATTAGACAACAAAGCGTGTCGAAGTGTGACGAATGATGTAATATTTAAATGA
>UQEW01000038.1 GCA_900540145.1 uncultured Eubacteriales bacterium | reverse complement strand
AGAGTGCTTTTAACTTGCGAGATTTTATACGGCTCCTATAAAAAAACAAAATTTTTAAGAATTCGTGGAGTTTGCGTTTCAAGTTAATTCAAGATTATTCAGAGCTATTCAAATTTATACAAATTTACAAGTACAATAAGAAGAGTGATAAAATGATAGAACTTTATAAATTTTTTGCAATTGTAACTTAGTATTGATACATTACACTTCAACCGCATACAAGCCCGACACAAGCTTGTAAATTATATCTATATACCCCCGTACACTAATCACATTTACCAGCCTATAAACTTATGTGAGCAACCATAAACGTGCATTCTGTCATATTTAATTTGAAAAAACTCTCCAAACGTGATATACTTATATAGCTAATTTTTATGAAAAGGGTGAAAAAATGAGTTTACTGGAAGAAAAGACGAATGGGCAGTATGATGCGGCCCAGATACAGGTCTTAGAGGGTCTTGAAGCTGTAAGAAAAAGACCCGGAATGTATATAGGAAGTACAGGAGCGCGCGGATTACATCATCTTGTTTACGAAATAGTTGATAATAGTATTGATGAAGCATTAGCCGGATATTGTAAAAATATACACGTTACCATCTGCAAAGACAATTCCATAACTGTAGAAGATGACGGAAGAGGTATGCCTGTGGACAAGCATCCTAAAATGGGTATACCTGCTGTGGAAGTAATTCATACGATTCTTCACGCAGGAGGAAAATTCGGAGGCGGAGGATACAAGGTTTCCGGAGGTCTCCACGGCGTAGGAGCTTCTGTAGTCAACGCTCTTTCTACTCATATGGAAGTAGAAATCAAGAGAAACGGTAAAATCTACAAGCAGTGCTATGAAAGAGGAAAAACCGTAACCCCTCTTGAAATCATTGGAGAATCTAAAAAGACAGGATGTAAGACTACCTTCTGGCCGGATCCTGAAATTTTTGAGACCACCATATTTGACTACGACACTCTCCAGCATAGACTGAGAGAGATGGCATTCCTGAACAAAGGAATCAAGATCGTTTTCAAGGATGAGCGTGAAGGAAAGAAAAAAAGCGAAACCTTCCATTACGAAGGAGGAATCAAAGAATTTGTAAAATTCATCAACGAGAATAAAGACCCGATTCATCCTGATATCATTTATTTTGAAGTTGTAAAAGAAAATTGCGAGGTCGAAGTAGCTATGCAGTATACCGACAGCTACAGCGAACTTGTTTTGGGCTACGCCAATAACATAAACACCACAGACGGCGGAACTCACATAGTAGGCTTTAAAAGCGCCTTGACCAGGATTTTCAACGATTACGGCAAAAAGGCCAAGATTTTAAAAGAAAACGATGACTCTCTCAGCGGAGAAGATGTGAGAGAAGGGCTTGCCGCCATCGTTTCGGTTAAGTTGGAAGAACCTCAGTTTGAGGGACAGACGAAGGCCAAACTCGGAAACCCTGACATGAGAGGTTTTGTGGAAACTTCAACCAACGAAAACCTCATGGCTTTCCTCGAAGAAAACCCTGCTCAGGCCAAAGTTATATTGGAAAAGTGCATTAAGGCAGCTCGTGCAAGAGAAGCCGCAAGGAAAGCCAGAGATATGACAAGGAGAAAAGGAGCTCTTGAAAGCTTCTCCCTCCCCGGCAAACTGGCAGACTGTTCAGACAAAGACCCTGCTCAATGTGAAATTTTCCTGGTAGAGGGAGATTCCGCCGGAGGCAGCGCCAAGGACGGCCGTGACAGGAAGCGCCAAGCCATACTTCCTCTCAGAGGTAAGATTCTAAACGTTGAAAAAGCCAGACTTGATAAAATTTTAAATTCAGATGAAATCAAGAACATGATAACAGCTTTCGGCTGCGGTATCGGAGATGATTTTAACGTAGAAAAACTCAGATACCATAAGATAATCATCATGACCGATGCCGACGTAGACGGAGCTCACATAAGGACGCTGCTGCTAACCTTCTTCTACAGATACATGAGACCGCTCATCGAAGGAGGCTATGTTTACGCTGCCCAGCCGCCTCTGTATCAAGTAAAAAAAGGTAAAGACGTATATTACACCTATAGCGAAGAAGAGCAGGCAAAACTCATGAAGACCCTTGAAGAAAAACAGGGAAAAGCTGACATTCAGCGTTACAAAGGTCTGGGAGAAATGGATGCCGAGCAGCTTTGGGATACAACCATGGATTATGAACACAGAACGCTTATACAGATAACCATAGAAGACAGTGCGGAAGCGGACCAGACTTTCTCCATACTGATGGGAGACAAAGTCCCTCCTCGCAAAAAATTCATAGAAGAAAACGCCGTTTACGCGACGCTTGATATTTAAGAAAGGAGGGCGAAACAGAATAAATGGCTACGTTTTTTGAAGATCAAAAGCTGATACAACATGAAATAAATAAGGAGATGAAAGACTCCTATATAGATTACGCCATGAGTGTAATCGTAGGCCGAGCCCTTCCTGACGTAAGAGACGGACTTAAACCTGTACACAGAAGAATTCTTTACGGAATGAGCGGACTAGGTGTTACACCGGATAAGCCTCACAAAAAATCTGCCCGTATCGTCGGCGAAGTAATGGGTAAATATCACCCTCACGGCGACTCCTCCATATACGACGCCATGGTAAGGCTGGCACAGCCTTTTAACATAAGATACACTTTGGTAGACGGCCACGGAAACTTCGGTTCCGTAGACGGAGACGGCGCTGCTGCCATGCGTTATACAGAAGCGAGGATGACTCCTTTGGCACTGCAGATGCTCAGAGATATAGATAAGGATACGGTGGATTTTACTCCCAACTTCGACGGAGAAGAAAAAGAACCTGTAGTTCTTCCATCGAGATTTCCAAATCTTCTCGTAAACGGGTCCAACGGTATAGCAGTAGGTATGGCAACTTCCATACCTCCTCACAACCTTTGCGAAGTAATAGACGCGGCAGTCAAAGTAATTGACGAGCCGGAGTCGACTGTGGAAGACCTTATCAAGATAATAAAAGGACCTGACTTCCCTACCGGCGCTATGATAATGGGCAAAGCTTCCATGAGAGAAGCTTACCGCACCGGTCAGGGAAAAGTTGTGGTAAGAGCTGTTGCCGAAATAGAAGAAGCAAGCCACGGCAAACAGCAGATTATCGTAACAGAAATTCCGTATCAGGTCAACAAAGCAAGGCTTATCGAAAAGATAGCCGATCTGGTAAGAGATAAGAGAATCGAAGGAATAACAGGAATCCGTGACGAATCCAACCGTAAAGGTATGAGAATAGTCATCGAGCTTAAGCGCGATGTCAACGCCAACATAATTCTCAACAGACTATATAAGCATACCCAGATGCAGGACAGCATTTCGATGATAATGCTGGCTCTCGTAGACGGACGTCCTAAAATTCTCAACCTTTATGAGATAATCAGCGAATATCTGAAACACCAGAAAGAAGTAGTAACAAGAAGGACGATATTCGACAAGAAAAAAGCTGAAGCAAGAGCTCATATTTTAGAGGGATATCTCATAGCTTTAGATAACATAGACGAAATAATCAAGATAATCAGAAGCAGCTACAATGATGCCAAAGAAAAACTGATGGACAGATTTCAGCTGTCAGAAATTCAGGCTCAAGCTATCTTAGACATGCAGCTGCGCAGATTGCAAGGTCTGGAAAAAGAGAAAATAGAAAACGAATACCAAGAGCTTCTTAAAAAAATCGCTTACTACGCCGAACTTCTTGCTGACGAGCACAAGCTCATGGGCGTAGTAAAAGAAGAACTTCTTGAAATCAAAGAAAAATGGGGAGATAAGAGAAAGACTAAGATAAAAGCTGCAGCTGAAGAGCTGGAGGAAGAAGACCTTATCGAAGAGCAGAACGTATGCGTTACTCTCACCCACTTGGGATATATCAAGAGAGTTCCGGCAGATACTTATAGAGCTCAGAGACGGGGCGGCAAAGGCATAACAGGAATAACCACTCGTGAGAACGACTTTGTCAAGAACATGATAATGACTTCTACCCACGATTATTTGATGTTCTTTACAAACACAGGAAAAGCCCATAAGATAAAGGCTTATGAGATTCCTGAAGCGACGAGAACAGCCAAAGGAACCCCTGCTGTCAACTTCCTCAATTTGATGCAAAGAGAAAGAATTACAGCTGTTATTCCTATAAAAGAGTTCGCAGAAGATAAGTTCCTCATCGGCGTAACTAAACACGGAATAATTAAAAAGACAGCTCTATCCAATTTTGATACCAACAGAAAGACAGGCCTTATAGCGATGAACCTTAAAGAGGACGATGAGCTTATAGGTATCAAACAGACTACCGGAACCAATAAGGTCATAATAGTTACTAAACACGGAAAATGCATTTCCTTCTCTGAAGAAGATGTAAGACCTATGGGAAGAATAGCCGGCGGAGTAAGAGCTATCAAATTGGAAAAAGATGACGAAGTTGTAGCTATGGAGCTGGTTGAACCTGGACAGGAACTTCTCGTAGTAACTCAAAAAGGTTACGGGAAGAGAACAAAAGTAGAAGAATACAAGACCCAGGTAAGAGGCGGCAAAGGGCTTTTAACTTATGACAAGGCCAAATTCAAGAAGACCGGGGAACTGGTGGGCGCTATGGTTGTAGATGATGACGATGACATAATGCTTATCAATTCCGACGGTATCATCATCAGAATGCAGGCCAATGAGGTTTCCAGACTGGGAAGAGCGACCCAAGGCGTTAAAATAATGAGCGTGGCAGGAGACGCCAATATCATTGCCCTTGCTAAGGTTGCCAGAGAAGATGACATGGAAAACGAAGAAGATAAAGGAACAGATAAAGATGAAGGCCAGCAGCTTACGCTGTAAATAAGAGGAGGCGTTAAAAATGACAGATAAATTGACATTTGCCATTCCGGGGAGACCTGAGTATATTACCATGATGCGCCTTGCCATAGGATCTATAGCAGATACCGCAGGATTTGACATAGAAGAAGTAGACGATATAAAAAATGCCGTTGCGGAAGCTTGCAGAAATATAAGTTGTCATGGACAGGAAGGCTTTGCGGAAAAATACCAGGTAGAATGCATTGTAAATGAAGGAAAACTTGAGATTTCCGTACAGGATATGAGCTCAAGTCATAATCTTCAAAAAGTAAAAAAACCTTGTCTGGACTGCCCAAATGAGGGAAATTTAGGTATTTTCGTTATACAGTCACTTATGACGAAGGTAGAAATTTTAGACAATCCAAGCGGCAAAAAGATCATAAAAATGATAAAGGAAAAATAATGAATTCAGAATTATTCGACCAGTACGCGAAACACCCTACCATAGAGCTAAGAAACAAGATCGTTGAAGAAAATCTGTACATGGTTGATATACTGATAAGAAAGTATTTAGGAAAAGGTGTAGATTACGACGATCTCTATCAAGTCGGGGCTTTGGCCCTGGTTTCAGCAGTTGAACGCTTTGACCCGTCAAAGGGCTTTGAGTTCAAGAGTTTTGCTACGCCTACGATACTGGGAGAGATTAAAAAATATTTCAGGGACAAGCAATGGAGCCTTAAAGTTCCGAGAAGGCTTAAGGAAATAACTTCGAAAGTTTACGAAGTGAAAAACGACCTTTCAGCCAAACTTGGCAGGACTCCCAGCATAGATGAGATATCTGAAGTTACGGGATATTCCGGTGAGCAGATAATGCAAGCCATGGAAAGTTCCAAAGCTTACGGAACGTATTCCCTTGAAAGCGCCGGCGTATCCGATGAAAATGAGGATAACCCCCTTGAACAGTATATAGGATTTGAAGATTTAGGATATGAACGAGTAGAAATGAATGAAATAATTTCGAAAGTCCTTTCCAATTTCAGCGAAACCTACAGATATATTTTTAAAGAGAGATTCATCGAAAACAAATCTCAGGCGGCGATAGCCAAGGAATTAGGGGTTTCGCAGATGACCATTTCAAGAGCAGAAAAAAGCATAATTGAGCAATTTAAGAAAGAAGGAAATCTAAAATGAAAAGAGTTTTTTCAGGAGTGCAGCCTACAGGGAATATCCATTTAGGAAATTATCTCGGAGCGCTGAAGCAATTTGTTGAGCTTCAGGAAAACCACGAATGTATATATTGCATAGTTGATATGCATGCTATTACAGTTCCTCAGGAACCAAAAGTTTTGAAAGAGCACATTCTTGATGTAGCAGCACTTTACCTTGCCGTTGGGTTAGACCCTGAAAAATCTATCGTGTTTGTGCAATCTGATGTTCCGGGACATGCAGAGCTTTCATGGATATTGACTTGCAGCTCTTATACTGGAGAACTGTCCAGAATGACTCAGTTCAAAGACAAGAGTAAAAATAAGGAGTCTGCCCCTTCAGGACTTTTCATGTATCCTGTTTTGATGGCAGCAGATATTCTTCTATACGATACAGATGTCGTACCGGTGGGAAACGACCAGAAGCAGCATATTGAGCTGTGCAGGGACTTGGCAGGCAGAGTCAATGGAAAATATCCCGGAACTTTTGTAATGCCTGACGGACGCTTCTTAAAAGAAGGTGCAAGAATAATGGCGCTAGATGACCCGACAAAAAAGATGAGTAAAAGCGCAGAAAATATTCATTCAAGAATATCTCTTTTGGATGAACCTTCCAAAATAAAGAAATCCATAATGAAAGCTACTACTGACTCAGAAGGAGTTATTCGATTTGATATCGAGAATAAACCGGGAATAAGTAACTTGCTTAACATATACAGTTCGCTGTCGGGAATATCTGTTTCAGACTTGGAAAGGCAATACGAAGGAAAAGGCTATGGGGATTTTAAGAAAGATTTAGTTGAGGTGACAGTGGATGCTTTGGCTCCTATTCGCCAGAGATATGACGAGATACGCAACTCACAGCAGCTTATTTCCATCTTGAAAGACGGAGCGGAAAAAGCCGATGCCATCGCACAAAAGACTATGAGAAGAGTCAAGGAAAATTTCGGACTGGGTCTTTAAAAGCAGAAAACTGAAAAAAGCAAGTATAAATAATTTAAACGGAGATTGTTCTTAAAAGATACAATACTCCGTTTTTTTAATATTTTTGCTATAAAACTGTTGCTCGTTACGTAACGTAATAAATTATAATACAAAACAGGAGGTGAAATGAAAATGACAAAAAATAAAAATATTCCGGAAGGATATATGACTGTGGGACAAGTAGCGAAAAAAATGGGAATCACCGTCAGAACACTGCAGTATTACGACAAAGAAGGCCTATTCTCTCCTACGGCAGAAAGCGAAGGCGGGCGCAGACTTTATACAGATAAGGACCTCATAAAGCTTCATCAGATTTTGTCATTAAAATCCCTTGGATTTTCTCTGAGCGATATAAAGCAAAAACTCATACCTCTTGAAAATCCCAATGATGTGGCCAAGATGCTCTCCCTCCAGGCTGAAGATGTAGAGCAAAAAATATCAAAGCTGACAAAATCCTTGGAGGAAATTAAAAAACTCAAGGAAGAAGTCTTACAGATGCAAACGGTAGATTTTAAAAAATATGCAGATATTATCGTGAATCTTCAGCTGGAAAACGAATACTACTTCCTCATAAAATATTTTGACGAAGACATTCTTGATCACATACGAGATAAATTTGATGCTCAAAGCGGAAGAGCTTTTATAGAAAAGTTCATGTCATTAAGTGATAAAATAATGGATTTAAAGAACAGAGAAGTGCCGCAAGACAGTGACGAAAGTCAAATATTAGCAGAGGAATTTTGGAATATGGTAGTTGAGTTTACTGGCGGCAACATGGAAATGCTGCCTAAACTCATGGAGGTTGGAACTTCCGGAGAGAAATGGCAGGAAACACAAGCCGTCGTTAACGAATATATAGGGCCGGCTCTGGAAATTTACTTTTCAAGACAAGGTATAGACCCTTTTAAGGAGGAAGAATGATGGACGCAGCAATCCAAATAAGAGGCTTGAGAAAGAGCTACGGAGAGCATCAAGTGTTAAAAGGCGTTGATCTTGATATTTTTAAAGGAGAAATATTTTCTCTATTGGGGGTTAACGGAGCCGGAAAAACTACTATGCTGGAATGCATTGAAGGATTAAAAGGATATGATGAAGGAAGAGTTCATATTGATGGTAGGATTGGAATACAAATGCAGCAATCTTCCCTGCCAGATCATATAAAACCTATGGAAGCATTGAGGCTTTTCTCTCTTTGGAACAAGAAGGAAATTGATGTTTCAATAATAGAGGCGCTCAATATTAAAGAAATTCGGACAAAACAATATTGGCAGCTTTCTACCGGTCAAAAGAGACGGTTGGTCATTGCGATATCGCTAGTAGGCGATCCTGATATAATATTTCTCGATGAGCCCACAGCAGCCTTGGATGTAGAAGGAAAAGAAGCCCTTCACAATCTTATGCGCCATTTAAAAGAACAGGGCAAAACCATAGTGCTGACCAGCCATGACATGTCAGAGGTAGAAGACCTTTGCGATAGAATCGCAGTGTTGAATAATGGTCAAATAATATTTTGTGGAAGACAAGACCAGCTGAAAGATAAAATAGGCAGAAAATATCTCATCAACATCAAGACAGATAAAGGAAGCCGGATGTTGGAAACTGACGATATAGTAGATACGCTGTTTGAAGTACTCACTCAGTTGAAAAGAGAGAAACTACAAATAATAGATATAAAAATCGACAGAGGAAATCTGCAGCAAGATTTCATTGAAATGACCAGGAGGATTTGAAATGAGATTTTTATATGGATTAGTATTGCAATGGAAACTTGATATCAGGAGCAAGAATCTTCTTATAACATGTTATATAGTACCATTGCTGTTCTTCCTTCTCATGGGAGGAATATTCACTTCCATCATGCCGCAAATGAAAGATACGCTGATACAGCAGATGATAATAATGGGTGTATCTATGGGCGCTTTCATAGGCTTGCCGCCGTCTCTGGCGGAAACCTACGGCAGCGATGTTAAAAAAATCTATATAGCTAACGGAGTTCCATTGTACATGCCCCTTGCGTCGATGTTCATATCTGCGCTGCTGCATATTATCATTATGTGCTGTATAATAATGATAATTGCTCCTATAATATTTGATGCTGCGTTGCCATCGAATATTTTAAATTTTTTCACAGGTCTCATTTTATATATTTCGACCTCGCTTAGCATAGCATGTATCTTAGGCCTGGCCGTTAAAAGCCAATCAAAACTAACCATGGTGCAACAGATGTTATTTTTACCTTCTATTATGTTATCGGGCATAATGTTCCCTGCATCGATGCTGCCGGATCCACTGGAAAAAGCAGGTCAACTTTTCCCATCCACATGGGGGTTTAATCTGCTTATGGATAACGGGATGCAATTTCAAAACCTATGGTACCTGCTGCTGGTCTTTGTTATTGCCGTTGCTGTAATCTCAATCCTTATAAAGAGAACGCGATGCACATAAAACCAAAGCATTATACAAAGTATCAGTTTTTTGGAGAAGTATTACAAAGGCATTGGCAAAGCTCGCTCCAATAAATTTTAGCTTTGAGCAAGACGAGAAAATACATTTTTGCCCTATGTGACAGTAAGTATCGTGACAACAAGACACCTCACTGTTAAAATTAAAAAACAGGAGGTGATAAGTTTGTTTGGAGATAAGTTAAAAAAACTGAGAACAGATAACAACCTTACACAGGATGAACTGGCAGAGAAAATAATGGTTACCAGAACCGCTATATCTAAATGGGAAACCAACAGAGGATATCCCAGCATCGACAGTCTGAAAGAGTTATCAAAACTGTTTGATATCAGCATTGATGAACTGATTCAGGATAGCGATGTCGAGAATAAAAGACAACTTGAGATAGCGAAAAATCGCAAATTTTATTGGGTTGCCATGCTCTTTTTCGCCATCGCAGTGATTACAGTCTTGCTTGCTACAGCCGGCGGATTGCCGTATATGATGCCCGCCAGCGTGATAAGCGTCGTATTATACATCGTGTTTGCTCAAATTTTCAGACAGAAGTCAAAGAATTTGAAAAACAAAAAATAAAATTGAAAACCATGAGGAATTATACATGAATATACCTTACAACAAGCTGTCGGCGTATCTGACAGTCTCCATCGCGTCTTTTGCATATTTATCGGAGTTGATCTTATCAGCGTATTCTTGATTGAGTACAGCTCCGCCTACCACTATTTTGCACCACGGCGCTTGTTCTTTGAGCATTTTTATCGTTTGCTCCATGGCAGGAACCGTAGTGGTCATTAGAGCGCTTAGCCCTGCTATTGGAGCATGATATTCTATGACAGCCTTGACCACTTCTTCAGCAGGGACGTCTTTGCCCAGGTCGATTACTTTAAAGCCGTAATTGTCTAAAAGCAATTTGACTATATTTTTTCCGATGTCGTGGATGTCGCCACGGACAGTTGCGATAACGACAGTGCATTTTTCCACCGCATTTTGCTGTCCGCCTTCTGCCGTGAGCTTTTCCTTGATTACTTCAAATGAATTTTTAGCTGCTTCTGCGCTCATCAAAAGCTGCGGCAAATAAACGGTTTTCTCCTCAAAGCCTTTACCCACTATGTCCAAGGCAGGTATGATTTCTTCTTGAATAATGTCGAGAGCTTCAGCGGAAGAAAGCATTTCCCTGGTAATCTCTGAAGCCTGCTCTTTTAAGCCTTTTACTATTGCTCTTTGAAGAGGAGATTTAAATTCTCCCAGTGAGCGACCTTGTTCATCGTGCCCTAATGCCTGCTGAGAAGATGACATGGAGGCCGGTTGGGAAGCTGTCGCCGGAGAATTGCCGGTTCTGGCAGAAGCTGCTTCTGCGTATCGTGATGTGAACTCTATGTATTGGGCGCAGTTTTCGTCAAGGCCGTGCAGAGCGCAGTAAGCTCTGTAAGACATGAGCATCGGCCAAGAATACGGATTCATTATGGCAGCCGAAAGTCCTCTTTCCATGGCCATGGCAAAGAACGTACTGTTTATGCCGTCTCTTTCCGGAAGGCCGAAGGAAATGTTAGAAACACCCAAGGAAGTATGGCAGCCCAATTTGTTTTTAATAGTTTCGAGCGCTTCCAAAGTAGCAATAGCCGCAGAATTGTCTGCGCTTATAGTCATGGCGAGAGTATCGAAGATGATATCTTTTTTATCTATTCCGTATTCAGACGCGGTTTTCAATATTTTTTCCGCAATAGCTACGCGTCCGTCAGCCGTTTTAGGAATTCCGCCTTCATCCAAGGTGAGAGCCACAACCAAGCCGCCGTATTTTTTGACTAAAGGAAAAATACGTCTCATGCTCTCTTCTTTGCCATTGACTGAATTTATCATGGCTTTTCCGTTATAATACCGGAGAGCCTGCTCCATTGCGTCAGGGTCTGCCGTATCTATTTGCAAAGGCAGGTCTATTATGGCCTGAAGGCTGCACACGGCTTCCTTTAGCATAGAGACTTCGTCTATATCCGGAAGTCCTACGTTGACATCCAAAATATGGACGCCTGCATCCTGTTGTCTTACGCCTTCCTGCAGCAAATAGTCGATATCGTGATTTATCAGAGCTTCTTTGAATTTCTTTTTCCCGGTAGGATTTATTCTTTCGCCTATTAACAATGGCAGCGAACCGAACTGTACGGCATGGGTGTATGAAGATACACAAGTGATGTTTTTCTTTGCAACAGGTACAGGTTCGATATTGTCAGTACAAAGCGTCAACTCCTTTATGTATTCAGGGGTTGTACCGCAGCAGCCGCCGGCTATGCGAACTCCTTTTTTTATCATAATTTCCATTTGAGCTGCAAAATCTTTGGCCGAAACATCATACACAGCTTTTCCGTTTTCTTCTTTTGGCAAGCCTGCGTTAGGCTTCAGAAGCACCGGTACGGAAGAGCAATTTAAAAGCTCTTCTATTACAGGTGAAAGTTTGTCAGGACCCAGAGAACAGTTGGCGCCTATGGCATCTGCGCCCATTCCTTCAAGCATGGCTGCCATAGCTGAAGGGGAAGCGCCTGTCATCAATTTTCCGTCCTCTCCGTAAGCGTTGGAAACAAATACAGGAAGGTGGCAGCTTTCTTTGGCAGCCAGCAAAGCCGCTTTAGTTTCATAGCTGTCATTCATGGTTTCTATAAAGATAAGATCCACTCCTTCTGCTGCCCCCAGTGTTATTACTTGGCTGAAGAGGCCGACCGCATCTTCAAAATCCAAATCTCCGTAAGGCTTGAGAAGCTTACCGCATGGTCCGATGTCCAAAGCGATGAATTTTTCCTGAGGAGCAGAAGATGTGTCCCTGGCAGTTTTAGCATTGTTAACAGCCGATTTGACTATCTGCTCCAGCTCTTGATTAGAAAACTTTAAACCATTGGCGCCGAAAGTGTTGGTATTTACCACATTGCTGCCGGCATCGTAATATGAACGGTGAATTTGCTGAATTATCTCAGGATTAGTTATATTCCACCTCTCCGGAAACTCTCCAGGCGGAAGTCCTGCGTCCTGCAGCAAGGTTCCCATTCCGCCGTCAAGATATAGTAGGTTATTTTTCATATATTCCAGAATGGACATTTTTACCTCCTTGAAAAAGAACAATCTTGTTTTTTACAGTTTTGACATTGGTCATATGGATCGCAGCTGCCCTGCTCCATATCGCTTATATCCATTGCGTTGTCTCCGTCTGATTCCGCCGCATCGACGCATTTTGGTTTTACACCTATCAGCGCTGTGACGGATTTGGAAGGAGACATTAAAAGACTGTCGTTAAGAGAAAGCCCGATTTTTCTGTAGCAATCCAAAACGCGGAAAATATCTTTTTGCGCTTCAAGAGGAAAATCACCGTAGCCCGGGCTGAACCTGGGCCTTACTTGACTGCCCTCCCTGGCGCAGCGTTCTCTCATATCGTTATTAAACGTTTCACATAAACTTTCTATTCGTTCAGCACCTATAGCTTGAAAACATAGAGCTTTTGCCGGAGATAAGCGGCCGTATTTTGATATCAGTCTGTCTATTTCAATGCCTATTGTGGCAGCAAATACTATGATTCTGTCACAGCCTATTAAATTTTTATTTAAGTCCTTGCTGTGAGAAATCATAAAAGAAAGGTCTGATTTGCAAGATTCAACGTGTATCGCAAATTGACGATAACATATCTTATACACCAATTTGGGCAAGACTTCTGATAAACATTCTTCCATCAACGAATTCACTCTTTCATCAGCTTGCCGAGAGCCCATATAGCGTAGTATTTCGCCTTTATCTATTTCCGGTTGCCGGTAAATTTTTGTAAAAATTGATTCTGTCATGACTATCCTAAACTGTGTGGTGTAACTTAATCGCTTAAAATATCAGAAAGATTGTTTTTTATCTTTTCAGCCACATCAGGTTTGTTCATAGAGTAAACGTGAACGTTGGTTATACCGTTGGCGTATAAGTCGATTATCTGATCAGTAGCATAAGCGATACCTGCCTGCTTCATCGCTGCCGGGTCGGCGCCGAACTTGTCTACGATGCTTTTGAACCTTTGCGGAACGTAAGAACCGGACAGCTTGAGAGAACGTTCGATTTGATTGGCATTGGTTATAGGCATTATACCGGGAATGATAGGAACGGTGATGCCTGCTTCCCTTATCTTATACAGGAAATTGTATAGAAGATTGTTGTCAAAAAACATTTGGGTGGTTAGGAACTCACAGCCTGCGTCGACTTTCTCCTTGAGATATTTGATGTCTTCCTTTTGATTGGCGCTTTCCGGATGAACCTCAGGATAACAAGCTCCTCCTATGCAAAAATCCGCGCCGCTTTCTTTTAGCTGGCGAACAAGGTCTATGGCGTGTTTATAATGCCATTTGCTTCTGTCCTGCCCTTCCATTTCCGGAGTGAGATCTCCCCTTAACGCCATAACGTTTTCTATACCTGCTTCCTGCATATGGGTTATCATGTCTTTGACGGTCTCTTCTGTGGAAGAAACACAGGTAAGATGGGCAAGGGTAGGAACATTATATAGCTCCTTAATATTTTTAGCTATAGATAGCGTATATTTGCTGGTGCCTCCGCCGGCTCCGTAAGTAACGCTCATGAAGGAAGGCTTCAATTTGGCGATTTCTTCGGTGGCTGTTTTTACACTCTCAAAAGAAGAACTGACCTTTGGAGGAAAGACTTCAAAAGAGAGAGATAACTTTTCACTTTTTAGCAAATTTATAAGTTTCATGATGTTTGTCTCCTTAGTAAGTCGTATATATTGATTATACTACGACATGCGGCGACAGGGCAAGGTTTTAAACCTGCGCTTGAAATTGAAGTAACGTATGATAAAATAAGAAAAAAGTAGAGTTCGATTATGGCAAAAGTAGAGTTCGATTATGGCAGAGGAAGAAAGCGGGATGGAATACCCAGCGTCAGACGATTTTTTTACCATTTCAGACGAAAAATATTATTATGGGATGTATGAAGATATTGCTTATATGATAATGCCTGTAGATTTTACCAGTGAGATGGACAAAGATATTGCAGAAACCTGCGCCATATATTTCCCGGAAAACAGTGAGAACCGAGAAATGGGCAAACAGTACTTTGCCAATCTTATAAAGGCCAACGCACCTGAATACACAAATGAAGACATCGAAGAAATCATACAAACTGCCGATATTATACAATAACCAGGATTTATGAGTAGTTTTAACTATATTTTAAAAAATCATAAACAACTTGATTAAATTCTTTTGGCTTGAGCATAGCAAGAGAATGGCCTCCTTTTATAAATACCAGTTTTGAGTCTGGAATATTGGCGGCTATAAGTTCTGTATGTTCGTGTTTGATTATATCGTGGGTTCCTGCGATTACCAGCGTTGGACTGCAAATCTCGGCCAGCTGCGCCGGCTCAATATGGGGGTCGTTTATCATCAGACTTAGAAGTTCTTTTTTGCGGGCAGGTCTGTTTTCGGATTGTCTTAATTCGCCAGACGTATCGGACGACTGGCGATATTTTATTTTTTCCATGCAACATATAACTTTATAAGTCACGGTTGAAAAGGCCAAAAAATTTCTTTTCAACCCGGAAGGGTATAGGTTGGCTCCGCTTAATATAAGTTTTTCTGCTTTTTCAGGATGGCTGAGAGCAAAGGCTACAGCGATGTTTCCCCCATCGGAAAAACCGAGAATGTGGGCTTTGTCGATATGCTGCTCCTCCATAAAGAAATAAAGATCTTCTGCCAGCTGTTCTATGGTAAAAGGTTTGTTTCCCCTCGGCGTTTTGCCGTGACCTCTTGTATCTACAGTGATCACTCTGTATTCTCTTGAAAAAAAATCTACTTGTTTTTTAAAATATGATAGATTTTCACCATTGCCATGGAGCATTATGAGAGGGAATCCTGTTCCTTTTTCTTCGTAATTCAGTTTCACGTCCATATGGTGCCCTCCTGCCAAGGATTTTAAAGTAAATTACTTCAATTATAGAGGACTGTATGACGAGTTTTCAATATTTTTTTAAGAAAGTCTCATTATTTTAAATCTAGCAGGTTGACGTCGTTTGAAAAGGAGAGTATACTTGTATACAGGCATATCGGAGCACAGATATGCAAACATACAATTATCCCTGTGTGCATATAATACAAATGTATATTATGTGCCGTAAAAAACATACAGACAAGAATATAAATCTTGAAAGGAGGAGCCTAAATGCTTGAAATTTCAAAGAGAACCAATCTATTGGAGCAGAATATTTATAAGTATACCCTGCAAGATGTGGAAGAGCCCAATCTCTACAGGGAGATGTTTGATTATGAAAGCGTACCTAAAATAGCTTTTAACCATCGAAGAGTTCCTATCAATATGCCGGAAGACATATGGATAACTGACACCTCATTTAGAGACGGGCAGCAATCGATGGCTCCGTACACTGTTAAGCAAATAGTGGATTTATATAGGCTTATGGCAAAGCTGGGAGGGCCTTACGGAATTATACGCCAGTCGGAGTTCTTTATTTATACGAAAAAGGACCAAGAGGCCATAGCCAAATGTATGGAATTAGGTTATAAATTTCCGGAGATAACCACGTGGATAAGAGCTCAGAAAAAAGACTTTCAGTTGGTAAAAGACCTGGAAATCAAAGAAACCGGAATTTTGGTTTCCTGCAGCGATTATCACATATTTAAAAAGATGAAAATGAACAGACGCCAGGCAGTGGATTTTTATCTGGAAACCATAAAGGACGCTTTTGACGCAGGCGTAGTGCCCAGATGTCATCTTGAGGACATTACGAGAGCCGATTTCTACGGTTTCGTAGTTCCTTTCGTCAATGAGATAATGGAATTATCTAACCAAGTAGGAATCCCTGTAAAGATTAGAGCTTGCGATACCATGGGATATGGAGTTCCTTACACAGAAGTGGCTCTTCCGAGAAGCGTTCCGGGAATTATATACGGACTTCAGCACTATGCTGATGTACCAAGCGATATGTTGGAATGGCATGGCCACAACGACTTTTATAAAGCTGTAGCTAACGCTTCTGTTGCGTGGCTGTATGGCGCATGTTCAGTAAACTGCTCTCTTCTTGGTATAGGGGAGAGAACCGGAAATGTGCCTCTTGAAGCTATGGTGTTTGAGTATGCTTCTCTGAAAGGGTCTCTGGACGGAATGGACCCGACAGTGATCACTGAAATCGCCGAATATTTCAAGAACGAGATGGGATATGAAATTCCGCCGATGACGCCGTTTGTAGGGGAGAATTTCAACGTTACTAAGGCAGGAATCCATGCCGACGGACTTATGAAGGATGAGGAAATCTATAATATTTTCAATACTTCAAAATTGCTCAACCGTGCGCCAGGCGTAGCGGTAAGCAAGACTTCGGGACTTGCGGGCATAGCTTATTGGATAAACGAACACTTTAAACTTGAAGGTGAGAAAAGAGTGGACAAAGACCATCCGCTGGTAGCGATTCTCAAAGACTGGGTCGACGAGATGTATGCAGACGGCAGAACTACCAGCCTGGCCAATCAGGAGATAGAGGATAAGATTAGTCAGCTTGAACAATGGAAGGAGTTGATAAAATGATAGATTATAAATCTGTATCCCTTGCCAACCAAGTGTTTACCGTTATAGAAAACAACATAATAAACGGAGTATATCCTTCCGGAGAAGTTTTGAGCGAAAGCCGCCTCTCCAAGGAACTGGGAGTAAGCCGTACTCCCATAAGGGAAGCTCTGAGAAGGCTGGAAGTAGAGAGGCTTATTTCTTCATCTCCTAACGGTTCCGTGGTACTGGGCATAACGAAACAAGACGTAGAAGACATGTTTTTAGTAAAAAAGAGCCTTGAGCCCGAAGCTTTCAGAAGAGCTGCTGAGAACATAAGCCCGGAAGCCCTTGAAAGGCTAAAACACAATCTTGAAAAACAGGAATTTTATGCAGCAAAAAGAGATTCTGAAAACTTGAAAAATCTTGATACGGAATTTCATGACATAATTTATGAACAAAGCGGAAGTCCGGTGCTTTTTTCCATCCTCTCTCCTAACCATCACAAGCTGCTGAAATTCCGAAAAGCATCTTTGGAAAAAAGCAACAGAATACCTTATGCCTACAGCGAACATGTAGCTATATACAATGCTTTATGTGAAAGAGATGGCGATAAAGTAGCAAAATTGATGATGGAACATGTAATCCATGCGTACGAAAACTTAAACAAGGAGGAAGAATAGATGGGTTTAACAATAGCTCAAAAAATAATAAAAGAACATCTGGTAAGCGGCGATATGATTCCAGGCAGCGAAATTGCTCTGAAAATAGACCAGACGCTGACCCAGGATGCTACCGGAACTATGGCTTACCTGGAATTTGAAACTACGGGAGTTCCTCGTGTGAGGACCGAGTTATCGGTGGCATACATAGACCACAACACTCTTCAGTCAGGCTTTGAAAACGCAGACGACCATAGATTTATCCAGTCTATGGCTAAAAAATACGGACTTTACTTTTCAAGACCGGGCAACGGAATATGCCACCAGGTACACCTGGAGCGTTTCGGAAAGCCGGGGAAAACTCTGATTGGTTCTGACAGCCATACTCCTACAGGCGGCGGTATAGGAATGCTTGCCATGGGAGCAGGAGGGCTGGATGTGGCAGTAGCTATGGGCGGCGGAGCGTATTATATCACCATGCCCAAGATGTACAAAGTAAATCTTACAGGCAAGCTCAGACCTTTCGTTACCGCCAAAGACGTAAGCCTAGAAATCCTCAGGATTTTGTCAGTAAAGGGCGGCGTCGGAGCCATCATCGAATGGGCAGGAGAAGGAGTAAAAACTTTGTCTGTGCCGGAAAGAGCAACCATCACTAACATGGGAACAGAGCTGGGTGCCACCACATCCATCTTCCCTTCAGATGAAATCACGAAGGCTTTCCTTGAAGCCGAAGGCAGAGGTCAAGATTTCGTAGAACTTAAGAGTGATGAGGACGCCGTTTACGACAAGATAATAGACATCGACCTTTCTGCTCTTGAGCCGATGATTGCATGCCCTCACAGCCCTGACAACGTGGTCAAGGTTTCCAGCCTCAAAGGCACCAAAGTAGACCAGGTATGCATAGGCTCCTGCACCAACTCTTCCCTGCTGGATATGCTCAAAGTAGCAGCCCTGTTAAAAGGCAAGACTATTCGTCCTGAAGTAAGCCTTTCCATATCGCCGGGTTCAAAACAGGTGCTTTCAATGCTGGCAGACTGCGGTGCTTTGTCTGACATTCTTGCCAGCGGAGCGAGACTTTTGGAATGCGCTTGCGGACCTTGCATAGGTATGGGATTTTCACCTAATTCAGGCGGTGTGTCGCTTAGAACTTTCAACAGAAATTTTGAGGGCCGTTCAGGAACAGCAGATGGACAAGTATACTTAGTTTCACCTGAAACAGCAGTAGCTGCGGCTCTTACAGGAGAAATAACTGACCCGACCCTTTTAGGAGAAATGCCTGAAGTAACTATGCCGAAAGCATTTAAGATAGACGACAGCGCAGTAATTCCGCCGGCATCGCCGGAAGAAGCAAAAGAGCTGCCGATCTTAAGAGGTCCTAATATCAAGCCTTTCCCGGACAGCCTGCCGCAGGAAGATACTTTGGAAGCGCCGCTTGTTCTCAAGGTTGGCGATAATATCACTACAGACCATATAATGCCGGCAGGAGCCAAAATTTTGCCTTACAGGTCAAACATACCGCATCTTTCACAGTATTGCTTCGGCGTATGCGACAGCACCTTCCCTGAAAGAGCAAAGGCCGCAGGCCAAAGCATCGTAGTGGGAGGAAACAATTACGGACAAGGCTCTTCAAGAGAGCATGCAGCTTTGGTTCCTCTTTATCTGGGCGTCAGAGCGGTCATTGCAAAGAGCTTTGCCAGAATACATGCAGCCAACCTGATAAATGCAGGAATAATGCCGCTTACTTTTGAAAATCCTGATGATTACGATAAGATATCACAAGACGACACGTTGAGAATTGAACACGTATATTATGGAATGGATGAAGGCAAGATGGTTCTCAAAGATGTAACAACAGGGGCAGAAATACCACTTTCATGCAGCTTTACTGAAAGACAGAAAGCCATATTGAAGGCAGGCGGACTGCTTAAATATGTAGGACAAGGAAATAAATAAAACTAGTGAAAACAGGAGGTCATCCAATGGACAAGAAACACATAAGCGAAAAAATCGAAGAAGTAACAGAGCGCGCTGAAAGAACTCTCGTAGAGGAAGGCGCAGCATCAGAAGCAGCCGTATATTTTGAAGGACTTTTGAGAGAGCAAATTGCCCGTGCCGAAAGGCTGGCTAAAGCAGAGCCCCCGAAAGACTTTACGGCCCTTGACAAGATAACGATTGGGTTGTGCCCGGGAGACGGAATAGGTCCTATAATTATGAGAGAAACCCGCCGTGTTCTTGAAGCGTTGCTTGCCGATGAGCTTCAATCCGGACGCATTGTTTTTAAAGACATAGAGGGACTGACTATAGAAAACAGAATGGCTCAAGGCAAAGCCATCCCTGACGACGTGCTGGCAGAGCTGAAAAAATGCGACGTAATTCTGAAAGCCCCTACAGAAACTCCTAAAGGCGGAACAATGGAAAGCGCCAACGTAACGATGCGCCGCGAGCTGGACTTGTACGCCAACGTTCGTCCTGTGGCAGTTCCGGAAGAAGGCATCGATTGGATGTTCTATCGTGAAAACACAGAGGGCGAGTATGCTTTAGGAAGCAAAGGCATAGAAATTCCTGGCTTGCTGTCTATGGACTTCAAGGTGACCACTGAAAGCGGTACAAGAAGAATAGCCCGCGCAGCCTTTGAATATGCCAAAAAGAATGGAAAAACCAGCGTAGCCATCGTAACCAAAGCCAATGTCATGAAAAAGACCGATGGAAATTTCTCCAGAATATGCCACGAAGTAGCTGCTGATTATCCGGGAATCAAGGCCGAAGACTGGTATATGGACATCATGACTGCAAACCTTATCAAAAAGGACCGCAGAAATCAGTTCCAGGTATTCGTACTGCCAAACCTGTATGGAGATATTCTGACTGATGAAGCTGCAGAAATTCAAGGCGGAGTCGGCACGGCAGGAAGCGCCAACATCGGAGACCAATATGCTATGTTTGAAGCCATTCATGGCAGCGCTCCTCGTATGATAGAAGAAGGCCGCGGCGATTACGCCAACCCTTCCAGCCTTATCAAGGCTTCGGAAATGATGCTTCGCCATATCGGAATGACTCAAGCAGCAGACAAGCTGGCCAATGCTCTTCGCATCTGTTGCGACACAGAAAAGGCCGTAGTTATAACCAACAACAAAAATGGCGCCAGCTGCAAGGAATTCGGAGACTACGTGATTTCCAAACTATAAAATCGATAAGAACGTTTTTTGGAGGGGGGGGCTGTCGCATTAGCGATAATTTTTCGTTAATGCGACAGCCCCCCTCTCATGCCTCTGATATTATGCCACGCCCTACGATTTTAAACAAAAAATGCAATATCGTGGGTTTTTGCATTTTTTGTTTCTCATCTTATGATTCATATGAGAAGAGGGCTGCCTCATTAGCGGAAGGCGATCACGTAAGGCGTGATCATTAATGAGGCAGCCCCTGCAGACTGCAGACAAACCCCATCAGTCAGTATGCCCAGGTCATGCCCAAAGCAGACGTGATAGTTTGATGCGGTGTGCGCAGTGAG
>UQEW01000037.1 GCA_900540145.1 uncultured Eubacteriales bacterium | reverse complement strand
TCAGATAGTGGGTTTTTGCCCCACTATTTTAAAATGTTTTGGTCAAATCGTGGGGGCGTGGCATAATATCAGAGGCATGGGGGGGCTTTCGCATTAACGAAAAATTATCGTTAATGCGACAGTCCCTTCAATATTGAGGCAACCTCATTTGTGCCGTACCTGGCAGTTTTACATATTTTTTCTCATAAAGTCCGCTATCTTGTCAAAAGGAATTACATCTGTCCTATCATATAAGTCAGTATGTACCGCCTCCGGGATTATCATTAATTCCTTGTTGTCAGCGTATTTGCTGTCTTTAATCATATCCGCATAGGCGTCCTTGCTGAAATAGCACGAATGGGCCTTTTCACCGTGTATGAGCAAGACAGCGCTTCTTATCTCGTTGCTATACTTTAAAATAGGTTGATTCATAAAAGACATGCACCCTATTACATTCCATCCGCCGTTGGAGTTGAGAGAACGCGGATGATATCCCCTATCTGTCTTATAGTAATCATGGTAGTCCTTGACAAAGAAAGGAGCGTCATCAGGTAACGGGTCAACAACACCTCCTGCAAGACTATAGAAGTCGTTTTTATAATCTTCTGTTCTCTGAGCATTGAGAGCTTTCTTCTTTTCATAGCGCGCTTCTTCGCTATCCTCTGAATCAAAATACCCTTTTGAATTTACGCGAGTCATATCATACATGGTACATGCCACCGTAGCCTTGATTCTTGTATCCAGGGCCGCTGTATTGATAGCCATTCCTCCCCAGCCGCAAATCCCTATTATTCCAATCTTTTCAGGGTCCACATTTTTCTGTACTGAAAGAAAATCCACTGCCGCCTGGAAGTCTTCCGTATTTATATCAGGTGAGGCCATATACCTTGGAAGTCCCCCGCTTTCTCCTGTATAAGACGGATCGAAAGCTATGGCTAAAAATCCTCTTTCAGCCATGGTTTGAGCGTACAGACCTGAGGCTTGCTCTTTAACAGCTCCAAAAGGTCCGCTGACAGCTATAGCGGCAAATTTGCCGTTTTCGCCCCTGCCTTGATCGCCCTTCGGTTCGTAGAGGTCGGCAGCTAAAGTTATTCCATATCGATTTTTAAAAGTCACCTTGCAATGATCCACTTTTTCACTTTTGGGAAAGGTCTTATCCCATTCTTGGGTTAATATCAACTTTTCTTCCATTTTTCATATCTCCTTTTTATTTTGCATTTCAGCGTCTTCTTTTTTCATGGTATACACCAAATGATCCAGACAATCTATCTTATATTGGTCCTGATGCATTACCGCAAGAAGGGTTTGCTTGTAACAAGCAAGAAATCTGTATTGCTCATCTCGCTTCTGCTCGTTCCACAGCCAGAGAAAATGCTCTATCATTTTCTTATCACAGCCTGCATCAGCCAAATTTCTTGTAAGCTTAAAAATCTGCTCCTCCTTATCGGTCTTTTCTTGTCCTTTATCTATAGCTGAATCCATCGGCTTACCTCCTTCTATATTTTTATTGTAACCAGCCTGCAGTAAATAGCAAATACTTTGTTTTTATCACATGAAATGCTTTACAGGCATTGTCTGCTCAGATATAATTAATTACAAAACTATCATTGCATTCAAGGAGACATCGTTATGGAAATCAGAGTTCTGCGCTACTTTCTGGCTGTTGCCAGAGAAGGTAATATAACCAGCGCCGCCAATTTTTTACATATAACTCAACCTACGCTTTCACGTCAAATACATGATTTAGAAGAAGAATTGGGACAGCAGCTTCTGGTGAGAAAAAGCCACAGAGTTACTCTCACGCCTGAGGGAATGTTGCTGCGAAAAAGAGCAGAAGAAATAGTGTCCATGGTCGATAAAACCGAAGCAGAATTTTCTTCCATAACCAATGCCATAAGCGGAGATATTTATATCGGCAGCGGAGAAACACAAGCTATTCGCCGTATAATGGAAATTGCCAAGCAATTGCAAGACGAGTTTCCGGGTATAAGATACCATATACACAGCGGGAACGCCACAGATGTCTCAGACCGTCTTGACAAAGGTCTGCTGGACTTCGGCATATTGATACAGCCGGCAGATATATCCAAATACGACTTTCTGAATCTCACGGAAAAGGATTTGTGGGGCGTAATAATGCGAAAAGACAGCCCTCTTGCAGAGAAAGAATTTATAGAAAAGGAAGATTTGATCGGTTTGCCGCTGATATGCTCCAGACAGGTGGCCTCACCTATACCTTCTGATAACGGATTCACTGCCTGGTTTGGCGAAGATTATGAAAAGCTGAATATAGTTACAACATATAACCTGGTTTATAACGCGGCGATAATGGTAGAAGCCGGCATAGGTTATGCCATAACCCTCGATAAGCTTACCAACACGTCAGAAAGCAGCGACCTGTGTTTTAGGCCCCTTAAACCGAAGGTGGAATCAGGCCTCGTTCTGATTTGGAAAAAATATCAAGTATTTTCCAAAGCGGCAGAACTCTTTTTAGAAAGGTTAAAAGAAGAGCTTTCAGTAGTTTAGTTTAGCATTGCAGTAGGGCAATAAAAAACACCTGGGGATCAGAGGATTCCCAGGTGCTCAAGCAGAATTTTCGTGCCTATCAATATGAGAATTATGCCGCCCGCCAGAGTAGCTTTGTTTTTATATCTGGCGCCGAATTTATTGCCTATCACAACTCCGATAGACGATAAGAGCAGCGTTATTACTCCTATAGTCAAAACTGCGGAGCCTATGTCCACCTTTAAAAACGCAAAGGATATGCCTACCGCCAAAGCGTCGATGCTGGTGGCTAAGGCAAGAATCAGAACCTCACGCAATTTTAAGTTTGTTTCTTTGGCATCGCAGCTTTCACTTCCATCATCTTTTATCACATCGACAATCATCTTGCCGCCTATAAAAGCCAAAAGAGCAAAGGCTACCCAGTGGTCAACAGAAACTATGTATTCTTCAAACTGTTTTCCCAGGAAATATCCCAAAAGCGGCATCAGTGCCTGAAAGCCCCCGAAAAACACCCCAATAATCAATACGTTTTTTAAAGTTGCCCGCCTCATGCACAAACCTTTGCATACTGAAGCCGCAAAGGCATCCATGGAAAGGCCTACCCCTATCATTAGTACCTCAAAAAAACTCATGTTACCTCCAAAGCCTATCCGGCACAAAATACTTTTTCATTGTACAACAGAATATGCTTGGAGGCAACAGATTATTGTTTGTTTATTTTTCGGGCGGTGTAGACTGGCTTATTTTTCGGGCGGCAATGTCCGGATCCTTTTATTTTGCTGTAATATCAAGCTTTGCTTTGATATCGAGTTTCTCACCGTCGCTGTCTATCATTATGGTCTGGCCGTCTACCACATCTCCCCTGATTATCATAGAAGCTATTTCAGTTTCTATATTTTTCTGAAGATAACGTTTCACAGGTCTTGCGCCATAATGAGGGTCATATGCCTGTTCTGCTATGAATCCCTTAGCTTCGTTTGTGAGTTCAAGATTCATACCTCTATCGGCAAGCCTTTTTTCAAGGCCTTTGAGGGACAGAGTGATTATTTCCATAATCTGCGACTTGGTCAGAGGGCTAAAGATTATGATATCATCTATCCTGTTAAGGAATTCAGGTCTGAAATAATTCTTCAGCTGTCCGGTAACTCTTTCCTCTACTTCAGCAGAAATCTTTCCATCATCTTGCATGTTTTCAATCAAATCACTGCTTCCTATGTTGGAGGTCATTATAACTATGGTATTTTTAAAATCCACAGTCCTGCCCTGATTGTCGGTCAGACGCCCGTCATCCAGCAATTGAAGCAATATATTGAAAACATCAGGATGGGCTTTTTCTATCTCATCAAAAAGAATTACGCTGTAAGGTTTGCGGCGTACGGCCTCTGTAAGCTGGCCGCCTTCATCGTATCCCACATATCCCGGAGGAGCTCCTACCAATCTGGATACTGAGTGCTTCTCCATATATTCAGACATGTCTATCCTTATCAGATTCTTTTCTGTGTCGAAAAGCGCTTCAGACAAAGCTTTTGCCAATTCAGTCTTGCCTACTCCCGTAGGTCCCAGGAAAATAAAGGAGCCGATAGGTCTATTCTCATCTTTCAAACCTGCTCTTGCCCTCAATATAGCTTCAGAAACTGCCTTTACTCCGTCTTCCTGGCCTATAACTCTCTTGTGAAGTATCTCCGGCAATCTTAAGAGCTTTTCTCTTTCGCTTTCGACCAGCTTGCTGACCGGTATTCCTGTCCAGCCTGAAATTACTTCAGCGATTTCTTCCTCTGTAACTTCTTCTTTTAAGAGTCTTTCTCCGTCATCCTTGGCAGCGGCGGACTTTTCGACCTCCAGCTTTTTCTCCAGTTCAGGAAGAGTTCCGTATTTCAGCTTTGCCAGTTTTTCTAAATCGTAATTTCTCTCCGCTTCCTCCATCTGATGACGCACTTCTTCTATTTGCTGCTTAGTGGCTTTTACTTCCGAAATTTCCTTTTTCTCATTTTCCCACTTAGCCCTCATGAGAGCATCCTCCTCTTTTAAGGAAGCCAGCTCTTTTTCCAGAGCTTCAAGTCTGGCTTTCGAGCCTTTATCAGTTTCTTTGCTCAAAGCCTGTTTTTCTATTTCCAGCTGCATTATCTTTCTTGAAATCTCATCCAGCTCTGACGGCATGCTGTCTATCTCGGTTCTTATTCTGGCCGCGGCCTCATCCATCAAATCGATAGCCTTATCCGGAAGGAATCTGTCACTTATATATCTGTCAGACAGAGTAGCGCAGGCAATCAAAGCGCTATCTGTAATTCTTACGCCGTGATGTATCTCAAACCTTTCTTTCAACCCTCTCAATATGGAAATAGTGTCCTCTACGCTAGGCTGATCCACCATAACCTTTTGAAATCTTCTTTCAAGGGCTGCGTCTTTTTCAATATATTTTCTATATTCGTCAAGGGTAGTGGCGCCTATGCAGTGAAGTTCTCCTCTTGCAAGCTTAGGCTTAAGCAGGTTGCCGGCATCCATAGAGCCTTCTGTTCTGCCTGCTCCTACAATATTGTGTATTTCGTCTATGAACAGGATTATCCTTCCCTCAGATTTCTCCACTTCATTGAGCACAGCTTTCAGCCTTTCTTCAAATTCTCCTCTGTATTTGGCGCCTGCAATAAGAGCGCCCATATCAAGAGCAAAGATAGTCTTGTCTTTAAGGCCTTCTGGCACATCTCCGTTGAGAATACGCTGAGCAAGGCCTTCAACCACAGCTGTTTTGCCTACGCCTGGTTCACCTATGAGTACAGGGTTGTTCTTAGTTCTTCTGGAAAGAATCTGGATAGTATGCCTGATCTCAGCATCTCTTCCGATAACGGGATCAAGTTTTCCCTCTTTGGCCATCTGAACCAGGTCTCTGCCATACTTGGTAAGAGCGTCGTAATTGTCTTCAGGGTTCTGACTGGTTACTCTCTGGTTACCCCTTACTTTGGAAAGCGCTTCAAGAAATTTATCTTTTGTTATGCCAAACTTAGCGAAAATTCTGCTGCTTGGCGTTCCTTTTTCATCTAAAAGGGCAAGATAAAGGTGCTCTACGCTCACATATTCATCTTTAAACTGTTCGGCTATCTTCTCTGCTTTCATCAAAAGTTGTGAAAGCCTTCTGGAAGAATACATATTGTCTGCCGCGCCTGATACCTTTGGCAGTTTTTCCAATTCAGCCTGAAGATCTGCTATCACAGACGAAACATCTACCTTATTATATTGCAAAAGTTTCGGTATCAATCCGTCCTTTTGTTGTAAAAGAGCCATGTGCAAATGTTCCCCATCAAGCATTTGATGGCCCTCTGAAATAGCTATGTTTTGACATTCAACTATAGCTGATTGAGCATTCTGTGTATATTTTTCTATATTCATACAATCACCCCTCTCAGTGTATGCATTTACAAATGTTATGTTTTCTGTACTTACATTTATATTATATACCCAAAAAACAAAATGTAAATCATTTTTTTAGCACTCATTTTAATAGAGTGCTGATATTTTTTCTTTTATGTGAAAAATCTCTATAGAAAAAGCCGCAGCTGATATAGCTTGCTGACAAAAAATCAATTTTTTCAACATTTTTACATCAACAGGCTCCAAATTCATGTCGAAATTCGTCGAAATCCCGCCGTCGCAGACTTTTTTTGAAAAACATTGACAAAAAGTCTGCAAAATCACCGGTTTTGCAGACTTTTTGTCTAATTTTTATGATTTTTTACATTTTTCTCGCTTTCGCAACGGGAAAAATTCCATTTTATGTAAATTTGCTGACAAAATTGCGAAAATTCAAAGATTTTGTCAGCCTACAGCAAGAGGCTTACAAAAAACATTATCGCCGGAGACAATATTTTGTCTGTCACGTTAAATATTATAAGTATCATCAAAATATAAAATCCGTTGTTGTACAGTGGATAGTACCAGGAATATCTGTCCAGCTTGAATATCTGAGTAATGATACCGAACCCATCCAGCGGTGGGACAGGCAGCAGGTTGAAAATCATCAATACTAAATTGATGGTCATCATATAGTATAATATGTAAAATAAAATTTCATTAAATCCGCCGTAGATATATCCGCCTGTTGAATTGAACAACAGTCTGATGGCGCCGGCTGAAATCGCCGCTATGATAAAATTAGTTACTACTCCGGCCAGAGCTACCATTGTTTCGTCAATTCTTCTGTGCTTATAGTAAGAAGGATTGATCTGGACCGGCTGTCCCCATCCGAACCCTGCAAATATCAAAGCTAAAAATCCTATCGGATCGATATGTCTTAACGGGTTAAGGGATAGCCTCCCCTGCAGCTTAGGCGTCGGATCGCCAAGCCAGTAAGAAACAAATCCATGGGCTGCTTCGTGAAAGGTAAGTCCTACTATGATACCAGGCAGAGTCATAAGCTCGGTTATGAACCATTGACCTATGCTTTGGTTGGAAGACAGCATATTGTTGACAAGTAAAACGCATATTATTATTAATATAGCCGGATTGACATTTCTGAACATTCTCCTGAAATCTTCTCTCATCTTTTACCCCTTAGATTAAAATATTATCGTTATTTTATCACATTTTTCTCATAGGATAAATAATATATTGTAAGAAAAAAGGCTTATTTGCCTGACTGAAAGGTGGTTTTTTATGAATACATCTCTAGTTTGCATTGATGTTTATACGGTAAACGAAGGTGATACGCTACATTCCATTGCTGAAAAATATGATTTGCCTGTCAGCTTACTTATGAGAGTCAATGGGATAGACAATCCCTACAATCTTCAGATAGGTTTGCGTCTGTGCATACCAGGAACAGAAGATCAGCTTCCGCAAGCTCCTGCGCCTGAGCGCTGCCAACAGACTCACGTTGTGTCTGCAGGAGACACGTTGTACTTAATCGCAAAAAAGCACGGTATCAAGCTTGACAACCTTATGAGAGCAAATCCTAACATTGACCCTTATAACATGCTCATAGGCACAGAACTTTGCATACCATCTGAATAGCTTTGCATACCATCTGAATGGCTTCCATGCTGTCTTGATCGCTTAGCAATTCGACAGGCCGCCGGCTGGCTATGTTGCAAAATTATTAAAACCCGGAAGAACCGGTTGTCCTGTTCTTCCGGGCTTTTAAACATGTCATTCAATTTACAAAATTCATTAATAAGTAAACCCAGTCTTTGGATCAGAGTATTCTTTCACCCTGGTCAAATATGCGTCCATAGCTGCTTCTTCATAAGCCAGTGAAGGGTTTTCCACGTTGAGAACATTCTTAAGGAACCATTTGGTGAAAGGCGGGTTAAGTATGAGCAGCGGACCTATTATATAAGTAAAAAACAGATTATTGATCCTTATGCCCTCTTCCTTTATTTCAGGGTTCATGGCAAATCCTCTTTCCGTCATGAAAAGGTATTTGTCGGAAATATCACCATATCCAAAGCCAAACACCGTCTTAAATCCAACCATCTTAATAGGCTCTTCATCACCATCGGGAACAAAGTCTCCCAGATAAAGAGAATTGAACCTTTTTCTCGCCTTTCGTTTTGCCGTAAAATCAAGAATACCTAGACCGTCGGCTACTTTTTTATCTTCTTCTATTATTTCATTGGCAAATATTTCTCCGGCATTGCCTGTTATCAAAAAATTCGCACCCTGCTCTATTGACTCTTTTATATTCTCCTTATACTTGGATAAAGCTTCTATAGCCAGCAACTGACCTCTTTCAGTCGTCGTGCCCATATAAATTAAATCCGGTTTTTCCCTTACAAAGAGCGGTTCCTCCTTAAGGCTTGTATTTATTATTTCTGCTTCCGGCACGCATCTCTTTAAATAGGTCACATTGGCCAAATCCCCGTACAGGTTACATATTTCCGGAAAAAGAACTTCTATCTTCACGCTGTTTCACCTCTTTCCGCAATAACTTTCTCTACGTTGGACGCTACGCTGTTGCATAGTTCTATAGAGTCCGTACCATACAAAATATATATATCAGCGTTCTCATAAAGCTTTAGCTTTTGAGGCGAATCCAGCTCATGTTCCGCAAAAGAAATTCTGCTGTCATCTATGCCGGCCATTTTGAGCCTCAGATAATAATCCTTTGCTCTAGGCCCTGTAACTATTATATTCTTGATATCGTCCTTGTTTAAAAATTCAAAATCAGCGTCATAAAGCCAACATACATTTTCCGACCAATGTCTGCTATCACTCAAGTTATTCATCATCAAAATCAGTTCTTTATCTCCCGGTCTTCCTGAAACATAATCGAAGGCTCTGGAAGTGCCGAGAGAATTCCTGTCTTTTGACATCTGCTTTATGATTCTGTGGCCGCCGACTTCTTTCACGTCAAACCTGCTCTTCACTATATCTACCTTTGCAAGAAGCTCTGCAACTCGCTCTTTGCTGTATCCCAGCTCACGGAAAAGAGCTACGATAGCCACCACGTTATATATGTTAAACACGCTGTCATTGAGCAGCCTGTATTGACCTGTGCCGTCTTTCTCCTCTATATCTATAGTCATCTGCTCCAAATCGACGTTCTTGCCCTCATAATCGCATTTAGGAGACTCGAAACCGCAGTCCGGACAATATGCCTTGCCTATGTGATGATATCTTCTGTGTCTGTATTTCAAAAGGCTATTGCACTTAGGGCATATCCGCAAATCGTTGACCAAGTTAATGCATTCTGTCACATCAGAATCCAAGCTTTCTATGCCGAAATACTTTCTTTCATTATCAGGAGCTATGCTGCTGGCGATAAGATCATCACCATTAAGCAAAAGTTTAGTCTCGCTGTACATTTCTTCCGTAAGAATACGGCCTATATACTCGGGATGACCATTTCTCATTATGGAATCTCTCGTCAAATTATTTATCAAAAGCCAATCAGGTTTGATGGTCGGGAAAAGCAGCGGCGCCGATCTCTCATCCATTTCCAGTACAGCCGTATCGTATTTTACTCTTCCGAAAATGCCCGTACCCGTTATGAAGGCCGTGGCTATACCGGTATTGATGTTCGAACCCAAATTGTTATTAAGCACTTCTTTGCCATCCTGCTTAAACATATCTATAGCTAAATTGCATACTGTAGTCTTGCCGTTAGTTCCTGTTATCCCGATTATTTTTCCCGGTTTCTTGACCTGTTTTAAAAAGTCAGGGCATATTTTAATAGCCACGATTCCCGGAAAATTAGTGCCGTTGTGTCTTGTTATCTTTAAAGCTATTATGGACAGCTTGGCTGCCCAAAGCGCCATAAAAAACCTTATTTTACCCATAATAAAAGCTTATCCTCAATAATAAAATTAATTGAAATTGTCTTTAAAAAGATATTGCAAACCGTTTTCAAAGCATTAACATTTAAACTCAGGTATTATCTTCTTTATCGTAGGCATTATGCCGATACCCCCGGGAGTTTGACCCGGAAGCTGCCAGAAGTCATGAGCGCAATAGTTGTTGCCTTCGATTATGGCAGGACCGGTAGGCGTTATGGCTACGTCCCAGCCCACATACCTCATCTGAGGTATTTCCAGCGCAGCCTGTTTGACCATTTCGACCGCTTCTTTCATATACGGTACCTTATAGCCTATGAGAGGAAAATGGCTGTATGGATGTTCAGTATAATGTACTCCTGCTGTCGTATCCCCTGAATGAGCCGGATAAAGGAATTCGCCGGTCTCGATATCAACAGGGCCGTGAAGTCCGTAATTGTCAACTACCCTTCCGTTGATTCCCATTTTGAAAACAGCGTACACACAATGAGCTTCGCCTTTAGCGTCCACCAAAGTTATCATTCTCATTGTGTTGGCTGAAAACGGGTATATTTTTGCAATGTCAGGATGATTCTCAATCACGTCCTCTATAGTGGCAAATCCCTTTTCTCTTACGTATTTTACAAAGGCTTCTGCGCTTTCAAAATTCTTGGTCTCAAGAGATTCACATCCGATTCCGCAGCTTAGGTCCTTCATCTTGGCAAAGATTTTTTTCCTGGTTTTGAAGAAGTTTTCTATATCTTCATCGGTAGCTGTTTCCAAATCAAGACATTCTCTTCCTATATACTTCTTGAACCTTTCATTGAATTCATTCTTGTTGTCAAAATAATGAGCATAAGAATGGTCATTCATAAACATGATGAACTTCTTGCTTCTCATTCTTGTCATATAAGTATCTCTTTGTTTATGATTCAAGTTCCAAAACTCAAATATTACATAGTCGTTATATCCTGAACCGTAACGCAAAGTGCAGTTTATCATATCGAAAAAGATGAAAATCTTGCTCTTCCCCGATCTTTCATGGGCGTTATTGAGAACTTTAGAAAACTTCTCAAAGCTGGCCCCTTTTATAACTCTCATATAATACTGCAATCTGTTTTCCATTTGTACCCTCCTAAAGTATATCGCTCAGAAGTCTCGACACTACTTCTTTTAGCCTTATTATTATACTACGCTTGTTATACTGAGCAAGAGTAAGCTCATGACCTTTCAGCATGTCATTCTCAAAGGTCTTTTCCATCTGTCTTGCAAATTCTTGATCGTATATTATGGCATTAGTCTCAAAATTAAGTCTGAAACTTCTGTTGTCGAAATTAGTAGAGCCTACGCTGGCAACTTCTCCATCTACCACCAATGTCTTTGCGTGAAGAAATCCGTTATCATATATCCATACTCTGGCGCCTGAACGCAAAAGCTCTCCTATATATGAATAAGTTGCCCAATACACAAAGGGATGATCCGGCATACATGGTATCATTACTCTTACGTCAGCCCCTGACTGTGAAGCCATCTTTAATGATTCCAGAATACTTTGGTCAGGTACAAAATAAGGGGTCTGCACATAAACATTTCTTTCGGCATAAGTTATCATCTTCATAAATGCCCTTTTGATTTCTTCTTTTGGGTCTTCAGGACCTGATGACAATATTTGTACGCCTTTATTTCCCATTTTCCACATGCTGACTGACTCTGCTTCTGTTAAAACTTCAATTTTTTCTTTTGTAGTAAATCTCCAATCCAATACAAACCTTGCGTTAAGGTCATGTACGCTGCTTCCCTGGATCTTGATATGAGTATCTCTCCAATAACCGAACTTTTTCTTCTTTCCCACATATTCCTTGGCCACGTTATATCCGCCGATATATGCGATCTTATTGTCGATAACTGTTATCTTTCTATGATTTCTGTAATTGAGCTTCAGCCCTAAAAATATCAACTTAGGTTTAAAGAAATATCCCACTTTGCCGCCGGCTGCCAGATAATCGCTCAGTACTCCTCTTGTTATATATCTGCTTCCCAATGCGTCCATAAGGAGTCTGACTTCAACGCCCTCTCGAGCTTTTTGAGTCAATACATCTATAAAATCTCTGCCTGTCTTATCTCTTTTTATTATGAAGAACTCGACATTAACGCTTTTTTTAGCCTTTTTTATATCTTCCACCAGTGCCTTCATCAACTGATTTCCATCGGTTATCAGCTCAATTTCATTATCCTGAGTGTAATATGAGCTTCCGTACACATGATTAAGCTTTATGAGATGTTTCCATTTTTCTGTGCTTTCCGAATTAAACTGATACGTACCGTCATCCATGCTCTCCATCTGTGTCCGGATTGCGCTGCTTATGACTTTTTCCTCATTTTCAGTCATTTTATTGATTTTTCTTCTGGAAATATTCTGGTTTAAGACAAGGTACAGTATAAATCCCAATACAGGAATAAACGTCATGACCATTATCCATGCCAGTATAGCCGATGAAGACTTTCTCTCATTAAAAATAACTGTAATTATCAACAGAGCGTTTATTATATAAAGAGTAATAGGTGTTGTAAATAATTCTACGATAAAATTCCAAATGCTTTCCATAAAAAATCCTTATTTTTTGTCTTATTTAGAAAGTATTATAACATGTTTTCCTTTTCAATGCCATAAAAATTCCAATAAGACATAAGGCTGTAAATGCATAAAAGCAAGTATGAATGGTATCCATCATTATATCTACCGGAGCTTCACTCAAAGGCGTATTACCCATATATGCTCCTACAACTACAGTTACTATAGCCATGCTGACAGTGTGCCCTATAGACCTCATGGTAGACAAAACAGATGAGGCAATCCCGTAATCTTCTTTTTTTACAGCAGCCATGACAGCACTGGTATTAGGTGAAGTAAATAAGGCAAACCCTATGCCGGAAATGGCCAGAGTAACTATCAGCCTTACTAAACTGCTGTTTTCAGATAAAAAAGAAAACATTACGAGAGCTGCTGTGCATATTGCCATACCCACTGAAGACAATACATACGGCGAATGCTTGTCCGACATTCTGCCTGCTACAGGCGATAAAAGCGCCATTACCAGCGGTGAAGCTATAAGTATCAAACCGGCTTTTTGAGAGTCAAATCCCATAATCACCTGAATATATATCGATATGAGATAACTTATGGCATATGTGGCTCCGTAATTAAGCAGCGCAGCCAAGTTGGAAAAAGTATACGATAAGTTCTCCTTAAACATTTTTACTTCCATCACCGGATATTTTTCTTTTTCTTCTGCCCTAATAAACAGAATAAGCATCAACAGACCGAAAGCTAAGACAAACGAGCCTATTGACCTAGTAGTAATTACAGACAATCCATACATTATTCCTACTATAGCTAAGACATACAAAGTCATGCCTTTCCAGTCTAAAGAATGTCTTTGTACCGTCTTCTTTTCGGAAGGCAATTTTTTTAAGGCACCATAAAGCGCCACGGCAGACACTGCCGCAGCAGCTATGAAGATAGATCTCCAGCCGAAATTATAATTCAGGAATCCTCCTAATACCGGGCCGGCAGAAAGGCCTGTATAAGTTGCACTGGTGGAATACCCAATGACCCTTCCTCTCATTTCCTTATCAAAAGCGCCTGTCAAAATTGCAATATTAGTGCTGAATATCATAGACGCACCCAGTCCCTGGCAAAACCTAAAAACCAGCAACATCCACATTTCTTGTGAAAATACCGCGGCCAGAGAGCTAAGTCCGAATATCAGTATTCCTATCCAGAGTATTGCTTTTCTCTGAAACACATCAGCTATCTTTCCAAAAGGTACAGCCAGAGCCGCACAAGTCATCATATAAATTGTGACCACCCACCCTACTGCCGCGGCGCTTACTCCAAATTCTTTTTCAATATCCGGAACTGACAGATTGAGCGCACTTCCGATAAAAGTTGTTATAAACGATGTAGTTACTGAGACCAACAAAGTGCTGCGCTGGTCTTTTGCATATTTTTTCTTTTTCATAAAAGTTATTATAAACATTTATAAAAAAGCAATACTTTAATTTGTAATATTTGGCCTACAATATTTTTTCTGCAAAGGACGATGTCCTCTATAAAATGATACAGATAAAATAATCTTTACCTTCATCGCTTATCTTCTGCAAAGACTTCTGTACCTTTATTCTCAAAGAATCAGGAACATCGTTCACTTTGCTCTCCATCTGCTCGGTAACCATCTCTCTGAGGGACTTTCCAAAGAGATTTGTTTCCCAAATATCTTCTCCGCCGTTTTCAAACTGTTCCATCAGCGAATGTGCCAAATCTTCCGACTGACTTTCACTTCCTACCACAGGAGAAACCTCCGTAGAAATATCAGTTCTGATTATATGTAAACATGGAGCTTTTGCTTTCATCCTTACGCCGTATTTGTTTCCCTGCTTGAACACTTCAGGTTTTTCTAAAACCATTTCCGACAATTTAGGAGCGACAATCCCGTAATCTGAAGAATTCACTTGCTCCAAAGCGCCTTTTATATTATCGTAGGCTGCTTTAGCTTTGGAATATTCCTTAAGCAGGACAAACAGTTGTCTGTCATCTTCAACAGGAGCATTCATCAGTTCTTCTATTACCTTATAATACAAAGCCGAGTCCAAATGAGGCTCCAGCACTACCAATCCCGTGGCCATATCTGCCCTGACCACTTTTACATCTTTTATGATTTTTCCGTCAGCTATCATAAAACAGCTGGAAAGGACCTGACCTATAGTCTCAAATTCTGCCATCCATTCTTTAACCCTGGTTATTATAGTCGCTTTTATCCAGTGGTCGCTGGAAATGGCATCCATATATCCGGGAAGTTTAAACTGTATTTCGCAGGCAGGAAACTGATTTATCAACTTATCAAACATTTCCTCAAAGTTTTCCTCAGTCATACGCTGACAGTTAGTAAGCAATACAGGTATGCCATAATGCTCTTCCATCTGTTTGGCCATGTCACGGCTTTTGGCGCTTTGTGGCGTAGCCGAATTTAAAATTATGACAAACGGCTTATGCAGTTCTTTTAGCTGCGATACTGTCTTTTCTTCTGCATCGACGAAACTGCTCCTAGGCAGTTCTCCAAAACTTCCGTCAGTAGTTACTACCACGCCTACTACCGAATGCTCCGTTACGACCTTCTCCGTACCTATTTCGGCCGCCCTGCTGAAGGGTATCTGTTCTTCAGACCAAGGCGTACTTACCATTCTCTCTTTTCCGCCTTCCTTATCGCCCAATACTCCCGGAACCATATATCCTACGCAGTCCACCAGGCGCACATTAAAGCCTGCTCCGCTTTTAGTGTTGATATGGACTGCTTCCGGAGGAATAAATTTTGGCTCTGTGGTGGTTATAGTCTTTCCTTCACCGCTCTGAGGCAGTTCATCCATTATTCTGGTCTTTTCATATGGATTGGCCATATTGGGAAATACAAGAATATCCATAAATCTCTTTATGAAACTCGATTTGCCGGTCCTCACCGGTCCGACGACACCTATATATATATCGCCGCCCGCTCTCGTGCCAATATCACGATAGATATCCTGATTTATCATATAATCCCCTCCGCATATTTTTACTGCTATACAAAAATATATTAGTCTTTGCAGTGATTATGCACGGTTTATGAAAAAAAGTGTCTGCCTATTAAAGGCTCTTATATTGAAATTTCATAGTTTCGATGATAATATGATTATAATTTACAGTTACTCACAGTATTGGGAAAAGGGGAAAAGGAGAAAATGATGAAAAAGAAGCTTTCGCACTTTATTGCTGTAATGGTAATAACCGCATTATTTTTAGCAAGCGTTCCTTATGACGCGCAAAAGGCTTCTGCCTACTCTAACGTAAACGTTTCCAACGTCAAGGTCTCCGGTTCTTCATTAGATATCGGCAGTTCAGCCTCTTTCTCCTTTAACTTATCTTCATCTGTAAAAATAGCCCATATAGATATAGGTGTTATCCATGGTAACTACGGCGTCGTATCAGTTCCTGCCGATAAAATAATTTCATCAGGCACCGTTACTTGTTCGGTCGATATAGGTTACAGCGGCTCATGGGGCATAGATTATATAAGCCTGTATGACGCTAACGGCAATGTTTACTGTTTTTATGATAAAAACAATTCACAGGATATGTACGAGCCCGGAAGCATGCCGATAGATATGTCCCGTTCCAAATTCAATGTGGAAAACAAGGCAGGAGACTATGAAGCTCCTGTTATAGATACAGCTTCTGTCTACGCGGAAAAGTCCACTTGCAAAGTAGGCGAAGGCAACAAAATATATGTAAACATAAGCGACAATGTAAAAGTAACGAGAGTAGATTACGAGGTAAAAACAGGCCAAGGCCCCGTAACCGCTTTTGTCTTTGCCAGCCACGTAAGCGGCAACAAATGGGCGTTGGAAGTTCCTACTGATTATAATGGAAAATATGAGATAGTATCCATTTCAGCTCAAGACAGCAATGCCAACACTGCCGTAATCTATAACTCATCATACAGCCAATTTGAAGATTACGGTTACGAAACAGCCAACCTCTCAAAGGGAAACTTCCAAGTAAAAGCATCTGCCGGCGGCGCCAAAGATAAAAAAGGCCCTGAAATAATCAGCTCCTCCGTATCTGTCAGCACAAGATATGCTTCTCTCGGCAGCAACGTAACTATCTCTGTTAAAGTTACAGACGACTCTAAAATTGTAGACGTAACGCCTTTCATCAAAACCGGTCGAGGCGGCGTATGCGAGTTTGGCGGAGGTATGACATATGATTCTTCTACCGGCAAACATTCTATTACTCTTGATTGTAATTATTACGGAACTTGGGAGCTGGCAGGCATATCTGCTCTCGATTCCAGCGGGAATTTCACATATTTATATAGTACGGGATACAGCGACGCAGAAGGGTTCATAGGTTATTTCGGAGAACCGACTTCCAAGAAAAATCTAAGTGCAGCCAACTTCTATGTAGGCATTACCGATCCTGCCACAGGAATCTTTATTTCAGGCGACGGCATGAGTAACAATGTTTCTATGAATGTTTCCACCCTCTCTCAAAAAGGCGACGCCTTTGAGAAACTTTATCAAAAAGGATACAAAGTCATTGACTTTTGCAACATAAAAGTTAATGGTAAATATTCAGAAGGCGGAAAGCATATCAGAGTAGAATTTCCTGTCTCAGGTATAAAAAACGGAGGGCAGATTCTGATAAAGCATCTGCGCAGCAATGGAAAAATACAAATAACTGCTGCCACGGTAAGCGGCGGCAAAGTCCATATGAATGTAACCGATTTCTCTCCTTTTATCTTGCTCGGCACCGATAGCGGACAGCTTTTGGAAAGCGATATAAAGAAAATAGAAAGCGGCCTAATATCAGAAACCGGTTCTTCCGATGACGAAGGCAGCGTCTCAGAAGACAATACCGAAGCAGATACGTCTTCTGAAGTTTACGGCGATGATGGCCTCAGAGGTTCGGACAGCGATTCTGCTGAATCCAAAGATGGCAAAACACAGACTCTGTTCCTAGGTCTTTCTGCACCGGCTCTTATCATATCGGCTATAATAGTCTCAGGAGCCGCTGTCGGCGCAGTTTACTACGTAAAATTTAAGAGAAAGAATAAAAAGTAACCTTTCTGGCTTTGCTGGCTCTGTAAGGAATTTATCCTGCATGCAGTCTAACCCAGCAGCCTTATGGCCCCTATCAAAGCCAGATGAGCCGGATAATATATGTAGAAGAACCACTTGGAAAAATTCTTCCATTTTTCCATGCGGCGTCCATTATACTCAAAGACTATAACTACTCCGGCCATAGCTGGACCGGCCATATTTTGCAGAGCATATACGAAGCTTCCCATCGCAGAAAGAGCCCCGTATACTCCCATGAACCTGTATGTTCCATATAAAAGTGTCGCGGCTGCGAAAGCCCCTTTTATCTTTTCCTCGTCTCTGCCAGCCCATTGGAATAGCAATGTAAACATAGGCGCTGAAAGCGACCAATCCGAGTACATAGAAAGATAAAAAGCGACAAAAACGACGATTATTTTCAAGGATGAATTTTTCAGTTCTTCTAACGCCCACACCATACAAAAACATATCAGCAAAGTAAATATCATATTCATTCCGCAATACGCAATCCCGTCTGTTCCGGTAAATGCCTCTGAAAAAGCCATGCAGAACGGTAATTCTGAAATTACGGCAAATATCAACAGTCTTAAAGCATATTTCAGTTTGGATTTAGTATAATGATATCCTTCCACCAGGAAAAAGCACATTATAGGGGCTGTAAAATATCCTATGTATATAAGTGTCTCATACAGCGTCGTTCCCGGTGTCAGGAACACTCTTGCCGCATGGTTCAACGTCATTGTCACCATAGCGATATATTTTATAACATCTCTGTTTAACGGTTTTTTGTCCATCTTTCTACCTCTCTTACCGTACTTAAGTCTAAACTTAATATCTCTTACATTTTAACACATCTGCCAAATTGTCAATACACTTTTATAAAAAATGTGCTATACTGGCTTTTGTGCATTTTTTTCTTTAATGTAAAGTAAATGAAATTATATATGAGGTGAATAATGTCTATTGTAGAAAAATATATAGATTACGTTAAAAATGAGGCGATGAAAAAGCCTGAAAAAAGCTGGAATAAGATTGTTCTGGGCTATAAGGCCAACAAGTGGATGACTGCTATAGCTCCCAATCGGAACATTTCCAGAGGGTACCAGAAACTTGAAACCATGATGATGGCCCTTGTTGCTGATTCTCTCGCAAAAAAAGACAGCTATGTATGGGGAAATATATTCGCTCCCAGCGAGATAATGCAGTGTTTTGGTCTCAACACCCTTTCCATTGAATGTCTTTCCTGCTACCTGGGCGGGTTTCATCTTGAAGATTATTTTATTGACTATGCTCAGGATATGGGTATCGCTCCTACGTTATGCTCATATCATAAAACTTTTGTAGGCGGTGTAGAGAGCGGTGTCATTCAGCCACCCAGCTATGCTGTAACCACTTCCTTATCATGCGACGGTAATCTAAACACCTTTCGTTATCTGGAAAAGACGGCAGGCGTCCCGTTCACTTTTCTTGATGTTCCTTATGATGATGACAAATCATCTGTCATGTATCTGGCCGACCAACTTCGACAGCTGACCGATGACTTGTCTGCATTGACAGGAACGCCTTTCCGCGAAGAAAAGCTCAGAGAAATAATAAAAACTGAAAACGAGACGAGAAAAGCTCTCAAACAGTTTTTCCATTATCAAAAAGAAAGATGCTATCCGGCAGAGCTGGTAAGTCACCTTTATCTAATGATGGGCATGCACCTTTTGATCGGCAACGAGGAATTCCTAGAGCTGATCCGTTTCATGAACGACGAAATCAGCAGCAATCCTCCTTTTGAAGGCAAAAGAATAATGTGGATTCATCTGATACCTTTTTATCAAGAGACATTAAAAAAGTATTTCAACAGCAGCAATAAATATCAAATTGTAGCTACGGATATGGCGCTGGATTTTGCTGAAAATCTAGATGAGGGCCATCCTTTTGAGGCTTTAGCTCGAAAGACCATAAGAAATCTTTTTAACGGCTCTTATTCATACAAAAGCGAAAGGTTAGGTCAAATGGCTTCTGCTCTGGAGCCTGACGCCGTAATCAATTTCTGCCACTGGGGCTGCAAACAGGCTTTCGGCGGCAGCGTCCTTCTCAAGGAAAAAATGCAAGAGCTGGGGATTCCTATGATAAATCTTGATGGAGACGGTATCGACAAGAGAAACAGCCACGACGGACAGATAAAAACCAGGCTGGAAGCTTTTCTGGAAATGTTAGGATAAAACAAATATTAGGATAAATCAAATATTAGGAGAAAACAAATGTTAGGATATATATGCAAATACGCCCCTGTAGAAGTCTTCACCTCTATGGGCGTTGAAATGAAAAGAATAGAACCTGATGTGACCAGCTTCACTCAGGCCGACATAAAAATGCATCCCAATATATGCAGTTTTGCTAAAGGCGTGTTGGAAGAAGTGCTTGACAACGACTATGAAGGCGTGATTCTAACCACCTGCTGTGATAGCATTCGCAGACTCTACGATGTGCTCAGAGAAGAACTGCCGGGCAAATTCATCTACATCTTAGACACGCCCCGCACAACAAAAGAAACGGGCGTAGCTCTATACCAAACGCGAATAAAAAACATGATAAAATCATATGAAAACTTTTCCGGCAAATTCTTCAGCGAAGATAAACTGGAACAAGTTCTCGCTCCGCTGACAAAAGAGCAGATCATATCAATAAAAAAGAACCGGCTTAACATAGGCCTAATCGGCGCGAGAGCAAACAAAACAATAATTGATATTCTTGATGATAAAAGCGTCAACATAGCTTTCGATTTGACATGTACCGGCATAATGCAAAAGTATCTGCTGGAACCTGGTCATATACTGGAAGGATACACGAGAGGGCTCCTCAGTCAGTTTCCATGTATGCGTATGGAAGAAGCCGCAGGGCGGGACAAGCTGATAACACAATATGCCCAGAGCGTAGACGGTGTAATTTATCATACGGTTCAATTCTGCGACAATTATTCTTACGAATACGCATGGTTGAAAAAAAACATAGAACATCCAATGCTATTGCTTGAAACCGATTACACCAGGCAAAGTCGCGGTCAGATTTTAACAAGAATAGAGGCCTTTCTGGAATCGCTTGAGCCTGCAGCTGATACCATGCTTGATGGCCGGAATTTTAAGAACTCAGAAAATCCAAAAGGGAGAAGTGAAAATATGTATGTTATGGGAATAGACAGCGGTTCCACCTCGACCAACGCTGTCATAATGAATGCAGACAAAAAAATAATCGCCTCAACTGTAGTCCGCACAGGAGCCAAATCTGCCGATAGCGCGGCCCGTGCCCTTGAGGAAGTTCTCAAGGCGGCTGGACTTATAAAAGACGACCTTTTCTATATAGTTTCCACCGGTTACGGCCGCGTAAGCATAGACTTTGCCGACGAAAATGTCACCGAAATAAGCTGTCACGGCCGCGGCGCCCACTATTTCAACCCGGCCATCAGGGCCATACTGGATATCGGCGGTCAGGACAGCAAAGCAGTCCATCTGAACCAGGCTGGCGAAGTCACCGACTTTGTCATGAATGACAAGTGCGCCGCCGGCACGGGCCGCTTTCTTGAAATGATTGCACGAACTTTAGAAATAGATGTGTCAGAGCTTGGACCTGCCGCCCTGACATCAACTGAAGAAATCGAAATAACAAGCATGTGCTCAGTTTCTGCTGAGTCGGAAGTCATCTCCCTCATCGCCAACAATAAAGAAAAGCCTGATATTGCTTGGGGCGTTTGCAAAGCCATTGCCAATAAAGCATATTCTTTGCTAAAACGAGTAGGCATGGAGGAAGAATTCATGATGACCGGCGGAGTAGCTAAAAATCCCGGCGTGGTCAAAGCTGTTGAAGAAAGAATCGGTTCAAAACTATATATCTGTCAAGAGCCAGAAATCGTAGGCGCCGCCGGAGCTTGCTTATACGCGCTGGATAAAATCTAGCTCATACAAGATCTAGCTCATACATCAAGATAACGCTATGATACCGATAACATAAAAATGTGATACAAAGTATCAATTTTCAGTAAGGGTCAAATAGCAGGCACATTGAAAGCCTAAATCTCAAGTAGTATGCTAC
>UQEW01000036.1 GCA_900540145.1 uncultured Eubacteriales bacterium | reverse complement strand
ATCATGAACACTGTACAATTGGCATTCTCATCTTGTTTTTTATCATCTTCTAATGAAAGAGGCCACAATGTTTCAATTTTTATATTTTCGGATACATGAAATACTTCCCCTGCTGTAAGCCCTGTTTTCGGCTCGTCAGCCATGCCCTCCTGCCAAAGTTCATCCAGTCCTTTAAAATGGTCAGTATGCCTATGGGTAGCTAAAGACAAATCAACATAGTTTACACCGTTTTTTAAAAGATAAGGTTTTAAAGTGTTTTTCCCTATATTATAATCCGCTTTTCCTCCTCCGTCTATTAAAATATTTTTTTCACCTGCCTTCACATGAACACAATCTCCTTGTCCCACATCCACAAAGATCAATTCACTTTCCTTCAAAGGCTGGTAGCTTGCTGTTTTTATAAACATGGAAAAGGCAATGAAAACAATTATTATAAATAAAATTTTTACCTGTTCTTTCCTATGAACCATTATCTCCAGCTGTTCGGACGCCAAGAAAAACATGATAAAATACAGCAGTATAACGAGCCATAACGGCGGGCTGATCATATCAAATCCACCGCTGCCAAAAGAAAGAAATTCGTTTATTTTTACAATCATGCCGGACAAAGCCGATGTTATCGTTTCGATAACCGGGATCTCACCTGCAATGCAGAAGAGTGCAAAGTGAGCCAAACCCAAAGGGACTGTAATTGATACAAGATAAACTACAGGTACGTTGGCAATAAAAGATGAAACAGAAAACCAATTGAATACATATATCTGATAAAGCATTAAACCTACATTGGCAGAAATCATGATAGCCACGCTATCAGGAATCTTATATGGCATACGTTTATAAAAGAAAGCAATGGAACATACCGCTATAAACGACATCTGAAAACCTGCGTTGAAAATTATATATGGATTCATGGCTATAAAGATAAGAGCTGTAAGGCTGGCTGCAGTGAGCATGTCATATCGTCTGTCCATATAAATACCTATAGTAGATAAAATTATCATAGCTGCCGCTCTCAGCGCAGAAGCACTGAAAGAGCTTAAGAAACAATAAGTAATCATTATCATTGCAATAGCAATTACGGAAAAAATCGTCTGCCTTCTGCCTATGGCTTTTTTAAGCCATTTATAAAGTATTCCCACATGAAGTCCGCTTACTGCTAAAACATGAGCCGTTCCGTTTTTTCTGAATCCTTCATATACATCTTCATCTAAATATGAAGTGTCTCCAAATACCATTCCCATCAGAATTCCCCTTGTACCTTCAGGCAGAGAAGCTGAAAACAGATATTTTAATTCCATAAGCTTTTTTTGTATATTGTCCAACATACCTTTAGACTCAGAAAAATCATTTAAGGTTTCCACATATCCGATAACTTTTATATTTTCGCTCAAAAGATGCCGCCTATAATCAAAGCATCCCGGGTTCCTTGCTTGAGCAGGCAGGTGTGCTTCGCAGCAAAAGCGTATTCTTCCCTTTATCAGTTTCCATGGCTGTTTTATCTCATCATAACAAGTCAGCAGCATATAAACTTTATCTTCAAAAATCTTTTTGTCAGCAGAAATAAGCTTTACTTTTAAAGATATTTTTTCCTCTGATATCTTTTCTATAGATATTATTTTTCCTTCATAGACGACCTCCTTTTCCAACAACGAATCAGGATATGTGTCAGTCAACTTTATGCCCGAATAATCAATTACAATTAAGGCAAAAATTGCAATAAGAGTAAATAAAAAAAGTTTGCGCCTCATGATATCAAAGCTCCTTTTATTTAAGCAGCTTATAGGCCAAACCTTTTTTCCATTATATTCCATATTTCAATTTATTTCAATAAAAAAAGTGTTTTTATTTAATTATCATATAATATTTATTAACTTTGGCGCCATGATATGGTATAATTACAGTGATTATGACAGAAAGCGGGTGATAATTTGAGTAATTATGATGATTCAAACAATGTAATTGAAAATACCAGTGAAGAAGTCACTCATAGATCAAGAACTAAAAAGAAAAGGGGTGAAGCTTCCTCTTCCAAAAAGAGGACAGGCTCTGCGAAAAAGCGAAAAAAACGTTCAGAAGAAACCAATGTTGAAGTAGCAGAAAATAATTCTTCTAAATCAAAAAAGAAAAAGAAGAAAGCTTTGAAAATTGCCATATGCGTTATTCTCGCATTGATTCTTGCTGTTATAGTTTATGTAGCGGTCATAATAATCAACGCGCCTGATATAGAGACAGACAACATATACAGCCTTCTGTCGCAAAGCTCCGTTCTCTATGATGATGAAGGCAACATAATAGACACGGCTTACGGGGACCAAAACCGTACTATAGTTGAAATAAGTCAAATTCCGGAGCATACTCAAAACGCTTTTATTGCTCTTGAGGACAAGACCTTCAGGACTCACCACGGGTTCAACATAATACGAATTTTCGGCGCTATAAAAGATGCCGTATTCAGCGGGGGAGGCGTCAGCGGTACCAGCACCATAACTCAGCAATTAGCGAGAAATCTATATCTGGAAGATAAGATGTTTGAGCGTTCTCTGAACAGAAAAATTACTGAAGCTTATTATGCTATAATTCTTGAGCAAAAGCTTGAAAAAGACGAAATATTAGAGGCATACCTCAATACCATAAATTTCGGCTGCGGATTTGGTATTCAGACAGCTGCTCAAGCATATTTTTCCAAGGATGTAGAAGAATTAACCATCGCTGAGTCGGCAGCTTTAGCCGCTATCCCTCAGATGCCTTCAGAATTTGCCTTGATACAGACTGTATCAGCCAATGAGGTAACCGAAGATACGCCTAATCTTATAACAAAAAACGGCGACTATGCATATCTTTGGAATGATTCTTGTAAAAACAGGATGGCCACATGCCTCAGCTTAATGCTTGAGCAAGGTTATATTACTGAAGAAGAGTATGAAGAAGCAAGTCAGGTTGAAATCAAAGATATAGTTAATCCTAATATCGATGCTTTGAATACGGTTTCCAATTACTTTGCTGATTACACCATCCAGACAGTTATCAATGACCTTATGGAAGAAAACAGTTACAGCTACGAAGAAGCCAGCGAACTAGTATATAACGGCGGTCTTCAAATCTATACTACTATGGACTCTCAAGCACAGGAAGTCATAGAAAATGAATTTGATGATAACAGCAACTATCCTTCCATAACAGGTTATTCCAAGGATTCAAACGGCGACATAACCGGGCCTAACGGCAACAAGCTATATGCTTACTCCAACTATATAAACGATGATGGAAAATTCGTTCTCACTTCAGACGAGTACAAGAAGAACGATGATGGTTCCATGACTGTATATGCAGGAAAAAGGCTGAACATATATGACACAACGGTACAGGGTCAGACGGATTACAGCGTTGAATTTAAAGACATGTATCTGTTTGAAGATAATACACTTTACACAATAAACGGAGGCTATCTGAACATACCGCAGAATTACAAAACAAAAGATTCCGACGGTAATTTAGTAATATCAGCTGCTTTCTTTGAAGATTACCCTACTTTCTTCGAAGAAACCGATTCCGGTCTTGCAACCGATCAATATTCGCTAAATCAGCGTGTAATTCAGCCTCAATCGGCTATGGTCATCATAGATAATGCTACCGGACAGATTAAAGCCATGAGCGGAGGACGCAAGACTACCGGCAGGATGTTATTCAACAGAGCTACATCTGATCGTCAGCCTGGTTCATCTATAAAGCCATTATCCGTTTATTCTGCTGCGCTGCAAAAGAGTTTCGAACTTCAGCAAGACGGGAAAACATTTGATATAGCAGATAATGGATATGATCAGCAAGGTGCAGAGCTTTGGGGAGAATATATTACTGCTGCATCTATAGTTGACGACGAGCCTACTACCATCAACGGCAAGGTATGGCCAAAGAACTCATACAGCGGCTATTCCGGTCTATACACCTTCAGACGTGCTTTGCAGCAGTCTGTAAACGTTTGCGCAGTTAAAATACTGTCGCAAGTAGGTGTTGATTATTCTGCCAATCTATTAGAAAAATACGGCATAACTTCTGTTACCGACGATGACCTAAATCTTGCAGCATTAGGTCTGGGCGGTATGGCCAGCGGGATTTCTCCTTTGGAAATGGCCAGTGCATACTCAACTTTTGTAAATGACGGAACTCACATTTCACCTACCATTTATACAAAAGTAACCAACAGAAACGGAGATACCATTCTCGAGGCCAGTTCGGAAGAAACACAAGTTTTAGATGAAGGTGTGGCATGGATAATGCGGGATCTCCTTAGAACAGTAGTAACCGAAGGTATCGGCTATCCTGCTGCCATATCCGGAACCACTGTTGGAGGTAAAACGGGTACTACCGACAGAAAAGACAATATTTGGTTCTGTGGATTCACGCCAAAATACAGTGCAGCATTATGGATTGGAAATGATTACAATTTAAACTTGTCTTCAGACTCATATGCCGCTTCCAGCATGTGGAGCAAAATTATGCGTCAGGTAGAAAATGCCCAAGGAGGCTCTTACTCTGAAAGACCCGATAACGTAGTCCAAGTGAAGATTGATACTAAGAGCGGACTTTTAGCAACCGATGCCAGCGGAAGCGATGTTAGGAATGAGTACTTTACTTCGGGTACCCAACCTACCGAGGAAGATAATGTTCATCAGACCGTAGATATATGTGCAGACAGTGGATATTTAGCAACGCCTTCCTGCACCAATGTAACTTCAAAATCAGGTATAATGCGACCTTACATTCCAAGTGACAGCGTAAGAGACAAAAGCAGTGAACTGCCTCATTATTATTGCAACCTTCATAATCCTGACCCGGACAGTTACCCTACTGAGCCAGGTAAAAGCGTTACAATAGTAGAAACACCTCCTGCTTTGCCGCCTGAAGATGAAAATGAAGGCGGAGACACAGGTGACAATGGAGATACCGGTGACACAGGAAATAACGGAGAGGATTCAGGAAACACCGGCGACACCGGTGATACCGGCGGCAGTACCGGTGATTCCGGCAATACCGGCAGCGGAGAAACCGGAAGCGCTTCCGGGAATTAATCATCAAGTTAAGTATATTAAAGGAGCTGTCTTAAAGCAGCTCCTTTAATATTTAATAAAAAACATATTCGAACTATCATAACTGTTTAAATTCTCTGGTTCTTGCCGCTATATCTTCTGCTCCGAATATTGCCGAGCCGGCTACGAGAATATCTGCTCCGGCTCTTAAAATATCCGATGCGTTTTGCAGCGTAACTCCTCCGTCTACTTCTATCATAAATTGAAGTTTTTTTTCTTTTCTCAATTCTGCCAATGTCTGTATTTTTTTCAAAGCAGAAGGTATGAACTTCTGTCCTCCGAATCCGGGATTAACAGACATTACCAGCACAAGGTCTACATCCTCCAAAATATCCTCCAGCATAAATACCGGTGTAGCAGGATTGATTGAAACTCCCGCTTTCTTACCCAGTTTCTTTATATGCTGCACGCTTCTGTTGAGGTGGCGGCTTGCTTCCTGATGAACTGTAATATATTCTGTCTTTTCAGTGACAAAATCATCTATATAGCTATCCGGGTTTTCTATCATAAGGTGTACATCATAGTGGAGATTTGTGGTTGAATTCAAGCTTTTCATTACGGAAGCTCCAAAACTTATGTTAGGTACGAAATGTCCGTCCATGACATCGACATGGATTAAATCAGCTCCTCCTTTTTCAATCTTTGAAACTTCTTCTGCCAGCTTAGAAAAATCAGCTGACAATATAGATGGCGACAATTTAAACATATCACATTACCTTTTTCCTTATGCAACAGCGTTGATTAATATTTTCGTTTATTTTTCAATTCTTCATAAAGATATTTATATGATTCATATCTTAGCTTGTTTATTTCCCCACTCTCCACAGCTTCTCGCACAGCGCACCCGGGCTCTCTTAGATGTCTGCAGTCATCATATCTGCACATCGGACTATACTTGACGAATTCCCTGTAATAATTTCCGAGGGTTTCTGCTTCCATATCATCTCCAAACTCAAAAGAGGTAAATCCCGGAGTATCAAACAGCATTCCTCCGCCTTCTATGGAAAACATCTCTACATGCCTCGTGGTATGTTTTCCTCGCTCAGTCTTCTTGCTTATCTCTCCTATTTCCATTTGCGCTTTGGGATGGAGTGCATTTAATATGGATGACTTACCCACTCCGGAAGGCCCGGCGAAAGCTGCCTTTTTCCCATGTATAAGAGTCTTAAGCTGAGAAAGACCTTGACCCGTTTTGCTGCTCATTAATACTACCGGATAAATGCTGTCGTAAATCTGGCTAATTTCTTTTGCTTCTGCTTTCGATACCAAATCACATTTATTTATACATATTATAGGCTCAATGCTCTTTGCTTCAGCAGTAATCAAAAACTTGTCTATAACCGGATAGTTTGGTTTAGGAGTTGCGGCAGCAAATACAACTATAAACGTATCTATGTTGGCAATAGGCGGTCTGATAAATTGATTTTTCCTGGGTAATATGCTTTCTATTACACCTTTTTTTTCTGTCTCATCCAAAAGGCTGACTTCTACTCGGTCTCCTACACACAAGGTGATTCCCTGCTTTCTGAATATACCTCTTCCTTTAGCTTCTATCAAACCAATCTCTGTCTTGATATAGTAAAACCCACCTATTCCTTTTACAATTAAACCGTTCATTTAAATATCCTGTTCTGTTGAATTAACCCTCTGTAGAGCCAGACTCACCGTCAGAAGGCGTATCTGTACCTTCCCCGCTCTGCTCGCCTTCACCTGATGACGAAGAGCCTCCCTCATCTGGGTTATCATTTCCGGTAGATTCGGTTCCTTTGCTCACTATTATATTTATTGCGCTTCCTTCTTCCAGCTCATCGCCTGCTTTAAGCTCGTTGCCTGATGCGTCTGTTATTCTGATAACGTTGTTTTGAGTCACGGTAGCATTCTCTTCATAAGTCACTGCACCTACGGTGAACCCTGCGCTGACAATAGCAGACCTGGCCGAATCTATATCGCTGTTTATTACACTAGGCACAGCTTTCATTTCTTTGCCCTGCCCATCGCTTATTTCTACATCTATCTTAGTGCCTTCATCTGCTGTAGTGCCTGCGTCTATGGATTGAGACACTATCACATCTTTAGGCTTTGTACTGGTCACTGTCTTTACAATACCCAGCTCAAATCCGAAACTTTGCAGATATTCTTCTGCCTCATTATAGTCCATATCAATTATGCGAGGGACTACTCCATCTTTTTTACCTAGGCTTACATAAACCGTTATTACTCTGCCTTCACTTACTTTAGAGCCGGCTGTCGGAGTCTGAGACGCGATCAGTCCTTCCTCTTGGTCCGGACTGTACACGCTTTCTCCCTCTTGGATTTTAAGACCTAATCCCTCGGCTTGTGCTTGAGCTTCTTTCAAAGTCTTTCCGGCAAAATCAGGAACATCTATTTCTTCACTGTTTCCGCTGAACCATCCGTTCATCGCTCCAAAAGCCACAACTCCTGCGATAGCGATTATTACTATAGCTACTATGATAAAAATTTTAGTCTTATCGACAGTTTTCTTTTTCTTGTTTGCTTCTTGCGCTCTGCTTTCCTCTATAGCTTTATAGTACTCGGCAGCATCATCTTCGTCTTCTGTTTTTTTGCTTTCACCCTTATCGGTAAAAGCAGAACTTCCCATTACCTTGGTGATGAAGTCTATGTTATCCAAGTCCTCTATCATTTCATCAGCAGACGCATATCTATTGGTCTGATATTTGTCAGTGGCCTTTGCTATGATTTTCTCCAGTTGAGGCGGTATGCCCGGCACTTCCTTGGAAACCGGAGGCAGTGGATCATTGATATGCATCAAAGCGATGCTTATTGGATTGTCGCCGTCGAAAGGGACTTTTCCTGTAAGCATTTCATACAGTACGATGCCAAGAGAATAGATATCTGAACGCTCATCTACATAAGCGCCTCTTGCCTGTTCAGGAGAGAAATAGTGTACAGAACCCATTATCTTTTCTTTTCCCTCAGCTATGCTCTCTTTGCTCACTGCCATAGCGATACCGAAATCTGCCAATTTGGCGGTTCCTGAGCTGGTAATCAATATATTATGAGGCTTGACATCCCTATGTATTATCTGATTCTTGTGAGCAAGGCTCAGAGCGGATGCCACCTGTTTGGTTATGCTGATAGCCTCTTTATAGTCCAGCCTGCCTTCCTCTTCAATGACCTGGCTAAGGCTCTTGCCGTCTATGAGTTCCATCACTATAAAATGAATATTGCCTTCCTGGCCTACGTCATAAACGTTTACAATATTCGGATGAGAAAGACCTGCTGCAGCCTGAGATTCCTTCCTGAAATTTTCGATAAATTTTTCATCTTTAACAAATTCAGGACGCAGAATTTTAATTGCCACATATCTGTTCAGAAGTCTGTCTTTCGCTTTGTAGACGATAGCCATTCCCCCTTCGCCAATCTTTTCTATAAGCTCATATCTTCCTACTAATAATCTGTTACTCATGAATATCTTCCTCCGTTACTCTAAGGCATATAACCGTTATATTATCATGTCCGCCATTGCTATTGGCTTTTTCAATCATTTTATTGCAAACATCAGACATGGACTTATTTTCCTTAAGAACGTCTATCATCCCTTGATTGTCAACTTCATCATAAAGACCATCTGTACATATCAGAAAAATATCATCTTTCATAATATTGACCTGAAAAAAATCCGGTTCAACCGTGTTGTCAGCCCCGAGAGCCTTAGTGATCACATTCTTTCTGTCATCTGTCTCAGCTTGCTCTTTGGAGATTATACCTGCTTTCAGCAGAGTGTTGACATAAGTATGGTCTTCGGTAAGCTGTACCAAATCTCCGTCTCTATATAAATAAACTCTGCTATCTCCGATATTTCCTATATAAGCTCTTCCCTCCTTAGCATATACCACAGCCAACGTGGTGGCCATGCCTTTGTTCTGCTCGTATTTCAGTGCCTGGGTGAAAATCTTTTCATTGGTTTTGTCAAGACAGTCTTGCAGATAGTTCACCACCGCATACTTGTTAGTTGCCTGTTTTATGGGATTATTAGCTATGTAATTGGCTATCTCATTTACTGCTGTTCTGCTTGCAATCTCTCCTGCATTGCCTCCTCCTACTCCGTCTGCTACAAGGTATATATTATCGTTGAGCAAGACAAAGCAGGCATCTTCATTATTGCTTCGCATAAGCCCTTTGTCAGACTTAAATCCAACCTCCATATATCCTCCTTACTTCCCCTTTTTCATCATTTTACAAATAAAAAAACCATCAAGACCATCTGTAGGCAAAAATTGTTTTTCATATAGTATTTCAAAGTCCTCATGGGTTTTGATAAATTTTTCTATCTGTTCATCATTTTCATCTTTGTTGATTGTACATGTGCTGTATAACAAAACTCCATTTGGCTTGACATAATATGATGCATTGTTCAATATATCACTCTGAACTTTAATAAGCTTCTGTATATCTTTTTGTTCTTTGTATTTTATTTCAGGCTTCTTTCTTATTACACCCAGACCGGAGCAAGGCGCGTCTACCAAAACTTTGTCCGCTTTGCCTGACAACGCTTTATCCCCCTTTATTCCATCCAGCAACTTTGTTTCAATTATGGTAATCCCCAGTCTATCTGCCTGTTTTTTAATTAATTCAAGTTTGTGAGGGTAAATATCGCAAGATATAATTTTGCCTCTATTATCCATCATCTCTCCTATAGCCGATGTTTTTCCGCCCGGAGAAGCGCAAGTATCTATAACTAAATCTCCCGGTCTAGGTTCAAGATATTGGCATGCTAAGACGGACGTCTCATCTTGTATTGAAAACAATCCCTTTTTATATTCTTCCAGATCGAGAATATTACTGCCTGATACATAAAGGACTATATCGGAATATCTGCCTTTATCTACAACCATTCCTTTCTCTGACAGCAAGTGCGAAAGTTCCTCCACAGTCGTTTTCATAAGATTTACTCTTATACATAAAACCGGTCTCGAATTAGATGCCTCCATCAGTTTAATAGTCGATTCCTGACCGTACTGTTTTTTCCACATTTTGATTATCCACGGCGAAAAAGAGTATTTAACAGATAAAATTTCATCTGTATCATCACAAGGCAATTGAAGTTCCCCTTGCTTTTTAATATATCCCCTCAAAACTCCGTTTATGAATCCTTCTCTGCCTCTGCAAAGACTTTTTGCCAGTGAAACAGTTTCATTGACTGCGGCATATTGAGGAATGTTTTTCATGAATTTAAGCTGATAAAGCCCCATTCTAAGCAATGTTTTCTCACGCTTCTTTACCTTCTCTATGCCTGAAGGTATCAGCAAATTCAAATAGTAATCCAAAAGGAGCTTATTGGATAAAACTCCATATACCAATTCTCTCACAAAAGCCGGGTTTTCCGGATTATTCTGTTTTATATATTTATTTGAAGAAAGATTGGAAAACGCCTTTTCTTCTTCCACTTTCAAAAGGATTTGAAAAGCTGTCCTCCTTCCCGAATCCATAAAAATTTTACCTCACCTTAATCATATTGTTTTTTACATGCACGACATCAGCACATGTTCTTTTAATCTCTGCCTCTTAAAGCGAGTATTCTAAGCAGGTTTGCCACCGCCATTGCCAAAGAAGCCACATAAGTCATGGCTGCAGCTCCAAGCACCTTTCTTGCGCCGCTGTCCTCGCCTTCAATTATTATGCCCTGAGCTTCCATCTGTTTTAAAGCCCTTCTGCTGGCATCAAATTCCACAGGTAATGTAACTGCATGAAAAATTATCACTGCAACAAATGCGATAACTCCGATATTGAAAATCATATCTCCGATATAGTTGCCCGCATAAAGCAATCCTATGCCTATAAATATAAGCAGCCAACTGAATCTGGAAGCTACATTTACTACAGGTACTATGCTGTTTCTTATCTTAAGAGGTGCATAGGAAACCGCGTGCTGTATAGCATGACCTGCTTCGTGGCAAGCCACACTTACCGCTGCCACCGAATCTACTCCGTATACTGACTGTGAAAGCCTGAGAACACGTTTTCTTGGATCATAATGATCAGTAAGAGTTCCTCTTATCTGTTCAATCTGAACGTCCTCAAGGCCATTGGCATCTAAAACTATTCTGGCTGCCTCTGCGCCGGAAATGCCTCTCCGGTTTTTAATCCTTGAATATTTATTAAAATTCGAACTTACTTTTGCCTGAGCCCCCATCGTTATCACTATGGCTGCCAGCAAAAAGATTATAGACATGCTATATGACATTTTTTATTCCCCCTTTTCAAAACATCGGTCATTTAAGCAGCGTTCCTTTCTCTATCATGTGTCCTCTTAAATAATCCTCTGTCCTCATCCTCTTTTTACCTGGAGCTTGAAGCTCTGTTACAGTAAGAACCTTACCGCCGCATGCTATTTTCAGTCCTTCCTTATCGGCTGAAATAACGCTGCCGTCTTCTGCTTCAGTTTTTGTTTCTGAAGGTACTGCTTTCCAAAATTTTAAAGGTTTTCCATCATAAAAGCAATATGCTCCCGGCCAAGGGTCAAAGCCCCTTATAAGCCGCTCTATCTCTATAGGTGATTTGCTGAAATCTATCTGCCCGTCTTTTTTGGATATAAGACCTGCGTATGTCGCTTTGATGTCATCCTGTTTCATTGGATTTATATTACCGTTTTTAATTAAATCCATGGTATGGAGCAAAAGTTTTCCTCCCATCCTTGCCAAAGCATCACTCAGCTGCTCTGCATTCAGTTCGCCTATTTCCATTGCCTCCGATGACAAAATGTCTCCGGTGTCAAGACCCTCTGCCATCTGCATTATGGTAACCCCAGTCTCTTTTTCCCCTGTAACGATAGACATCTGTATGGGAGATGCACCCCTCAGCTTAGGAAGCAGAGAAGCATGAACATTTATACAGCCGTATTTGGGCAAATTCAATATTTCACTGGGCAGTATCTGTCCGTAAGCCGCCACAACGATTATGTCCGGAGAAATGTTTTTCAGTTCTTCAAGTGAAGTTTTATCATTTTTAAGTTTTTCCGGCTGAAGCACTTTGGTCTGATGCTCCTGTGCCAGTTCTTTCACCGGAGAAAATTGAACTTTTTTCCCGCGATCTTTTGCTCTGTCAGGCTGAGTGAAAACCAAAGCCACCTCATTGTCGCTCTCATAAAGCTGTCTCAGAATTTCTGCAGCAAAATCGGGAGTTCCCATAAAAACTGTTTTCATTACTTTTCTTCCCCTATTTATTGTCTTTTATTTATTTTGTTTAAATACGTTAATACGTATTCTTTTTACTGTTCCTCGTCGTCAGCCGCATCCCTTATGTTAGTTGCCTTATCCGTGTAAAGAATGCCGTCAAGATGGTCATACTCATGGCACATGACTCTTGCATCAAAGCCTTCAAATTCATATATCTGCTTTTTTCCGTCCAGATCCAAAGCTTCAATTTTTATATAATCAGGTCTGTCAACAGTTCCTATAAGACCAGGAACACTTAAACATCCTTCATCATCAAGCTGGCTGCCGCTCTGCTCCAAAATAACAGGATTTATCATATAATATAATCTGCCCGGCTCAGGTTCGGCAACGAACATTCTTCTCAATACCCCAACCTGTGGGCCGGCTATACCTACGCCATAATGGCTGCGCATAGTTTCAACCATATCTTCCATAGTTGTCTTAATTCTGTCATTAACTTCCGTGACTTCCCTGCAATGCTTTCTCAATATCTCATCGCCCTCTGTCACAACATTTCTAAGTGCCATGATTACCTCCCTTATTAGTAAACGCTATATGGATTGACATCTATATCCATATTGCATGACGTTTTTTCTTCTATGAGAATTTTTCTAAAATTTTCAAGATAATAAATATATTCATTTCTTTTGCCTTTCGGGCATTTTATCAATATATAAAACCTGACTGAATCCTTGCCTTTAAATCCTGAAGCAAATTTTGGAGACAAAACTGCGGTTTTATCCTCGGCTGAAAAAAGCTTTTCGATATAATTCTTACATCTTTCTCCGAAAGCGACGGCGGTAGCTTCATCTTTCGCAGTAAAGCTTACCGTTATAATATCTGTAAAAGGAGGATATCCCATCAGTTTTCTAATGGATATTTCACTTCTAAAAAAGCTGTCATAGTCATTTTTTGCTGCCGATTGAATAACTTGTTCTTCAGGCTCATAAGTTTGGATTATTACTCTTCCCCGTTTCTTTCCTCTGCCTGCTCTGCCTGCTGCTTGAGTTATCAGCTGAAAAGTTCTTTCAGAAGACCTGTAGTCAGGTATATTCAACGTCACATCCGCTGCTATGATACCTACCAGCCCTACGTTGTCAAAATCAAGACCCTTGGCTACCAATTGGGTTCCAACCAATATATCGGTCTCTTTTTTTGCGAAGCTATCCAATATCCTGTCTAAATCTTTTTGTGATTTAAGAGCGTCTATATCGAGCCTGTCAGTCTTCGCGCTGGGGAAAAATTTTGAAACGGCCTCTTCCACCTGTTCTGTTCCTATCCCAAAATATTTAATGTACGGACTGCCGCATTCCGGACATTTTTTCGGTATGTCAAAAGCTCTTCCGCAATAATGGCAGATAAGTTTTTCTCTATCTTTATGATAAGTAAGCGAAATGGCGCATTCCGGGCATTTCATCACCATGCCGCAGTTTCTGCAAGAAACAAAACTTGAATATCCTCTTCTGTTCTGAAGCAATATCACCTGTCTTCCGGCTTTTAATTCCTCATCGATGGACGCATACAAGAGACCGCTGAATATAGAAGTGTTGCCTTCTTTAAGTTCTTTTCGCATATCTGCAATCTCAACCAGCGGAAGAGGAGTATTGTTATACCTCTTTTTTAGGGTAAGCAGCTTATATATCCCCTGCCCGGCTCTATAATATGAAACCACTGAAGGCGTAGCGCTTCCCAATATCAGTACGCCTTTATAATATCCCAATCTTTTCAAAGCTATATCAACAGTCTCATATTTAGGCGTCATATCTGCTTTGTAACTGGACTCATGCTCCTCATCCATTATTATCAATCCAAGATTTTTCAGAGGAGCAAAGACTCCCATCCTGGCTCCTATGACTATTTTAACGCGTCCGGTCCTTATCCGTTCCCATTCGTCATATCTTTCCCTGGGTGTGAGCCTGCTATGCAGAACCGCCAAATTATCCTTTCCGAACCTGCCTGCAAAAATTTCTATGATCTGCTTTGTCAGAGAAATCTCAGGCACCAGCATTATGGCTGTTTTTCCCATAGATACAGCTTTTTCTATAGCTTCCAAATAAACTTGTGTTTTACCGCTGGCTGTAACTCCGTGAATGAGAAAGTTGGACTGAAGTTGAGCGTCCAAGGCTTCTTCTATAGCCCTGAAAGCCTTGGACTGCTCTTCTGTCAGAGCCTCAGGCTTTTTGTATCTGCCTTCGATATTTTTATACGGTTCTTTTTCTTTTCCTTCCTTGGGGGCCTTTCCCTTTATCGTAAAGCATTTAAATGCATCGTAATACTTGATTCCGTATCTGTGTTTCATCCAAAGAGCGGTTTTTACCATTTCTTCGGTAAGAAGCCCAGACTTCAATATGCCGCTTATTTCCTTTACCTTTTCCTCCTGTAAATCAGGCTGTATGTCTCTTTGGCATACTATTCCTTCCTTCCGGCTGTCGTAATTTCCAAAGGGAAGCGTCACCAAATCTCCTACCTGCACCTGTTCGGACGCCTTATAGGTAAATAAACTGTCGGTATATTTACTTTTATTATTTATGACAACATTGACATAAACCATAATTTACCTTTATAAAAGATGAATATTGTGTTCCTCGCATTGTTTGATCATTTCATCCGGCCATACGGAAACCTGCACTTCACCTATATGAGCTTTTCTGAGGAACATCATGCACAATCTGCTTTGTCCTATACCTCCGCCTATGGTATATGGAAGTCTATTCTCAAGAATAGCTTTATGAAATTCCATCTCTGCCCGTTCCTGACAATTCTCGGCTTTTAACTGTCTTGCCATGGCATCAGCGTCTACTCTTATCCCCATTGAAGAAATTTCAAAAGCTCTGTTTAGAACATCATTCCACAGTATTATGTCTCCATTGAGTTCCCAATCATCGTAATCAGGCGAGCGTCCGTCATGTTTCTGCCCGGATGCCAACCTGCCTCCTATCTTCATTATAAATACGGCTTTGTGTTCTTTAGTAACAGCATCTTCTCTTTCTTTAGGTGAAAGTTCAGGATACATATCTTCCAGTTCCTGTGTAGTTATGAAGAAAATCTCATTAGGCAGATCTGTATGTATGTTTCTGTAAAGTCTGTTGACATAATCGCCCAGGTTTTTTACTGAATTGTATATGGTGGTTACAGTCTCTTTCAGATATTCTTCTGTTCTCTGCTCTTTGGTTATTACTTTTTCCCAGTCCCACTGGTCTACGTATACGGAATGAAGATTATCCAGTTCTTCATCTCTTCTTATGGCATTCATATCGGTATATATGCCATGTCCGGGCTGTATACCGTATTTGCCCAGGGCCATCCTCTTCCACTTGGCTAATGACTGAACGACTTCCACTTCTAATTCATTTATATCTTTAAGGGTAAAATTTACTCTTCTTTCTACTCCGTTTAAATTATCATTAAGCCCTGTAGCAGGATTTACAAACAGTGGGGCTGAAACTCTTCTTAAATTAAGGCCATAAGCCAGTTCCTGTTGAAAATAATCTTTGATTTTCTTAATTGCCCTTTGGCTTTCCATCAAATCGATAATCGGGTCATAGTTTTCAGGTAAGATTAAATGTGACATTGTACTTCCTCCGTTCGTCTTTATTTTTTAGAAAACTCACATCCGCAATAATTTTGCCTATACAAACCATATTCTTTGGACATCTGAATGCTTCTCTGAAATCCTGCTTTTTTCTTGAAATCCATGTCCAAAAACTCTAATTTATATTTTTCAGCTAACTCACAGCCTATAGCGGATATGAGATTATAATTTTTATGAGGGCTGACCGTAAGGGTCGTACCGAAAATGTTATTTCCGGTCTTTACTGCCGCCTGTGCCGTCCTTTCCATTCTGAGCTTGAAACACTCTACGCATCTTTTTCCGCCTTCCGGCTCGTCATAGAGACCATCAGCCACTCTATAGAATTCTTCAGGTAAATATTCTCCTTCAATAAACTCTATACGATCCTCATGATTTACCTTTTGGTTATATATATCAATAAATTTTATCTGATTCTCCTTTCGGAGTTCATACTCATCCATATCTGTTATATTGGGATTGTAAAAAAATACAGTTATTTTATAGTCAGTTATGAGCCTTTCAATGCATGCTGTGCTGCATGGACCGCAACAAGAATGAAGCAATAAGCGATTTTTTTCGATAATCGTCTTTGGCTGAGACGTCACAGCCGGCTGCATACATTCTTGTCTTCCTATCACCTGCCCCTGAGGCTGTGTCTTCTTCACTGAAATTTGCATCTCCTTTCCTAAGTCCTTTGCATGCTTGTGTTAAAAAAACAAATCTGTTATGATTATATGCGTTCATTATACCATAATAAAGTGTTCAATTAAAGGATTTAAACCGATATGAAAGAATTTTTTAATGAAAAAATACCTGCTCATTTTGAGGGACAAAGATTTTATTCAGCCAATACATGGTTGAAAAATCATTTTGGCCAGAAAACTATCAAATTGGCCATTGACGGAGGATTTACATGTCCCAACAGAGATGGCAGCAAAGGTTTTGGCGGCTGCACATTCTGTTCTGATACAGGCTCCGGAGAGTTCGCTTCTTCCATAGATGAGCAAATACAGCTTTACCACAACAAATGGCCTGATGCCAAGTATCTGGCTTACTTTCAGAATCATACCAACACATATGCCCCATGTGAAATTTTATGTGAAAAATATCAAAATATATTATCCAATCCTAAAATCGAAGGTCTTGTCATAGGCACTCGCCCCGACTGCCTTTCAGATGACGTCCTCAATTTACTGGAAAACATCAATAAAGACAATTTCATATGGCTTGAGCTGGGTCTTCAAACTATCCATCAAAAAACAGCAGACAGTATCAACCGATGCTATGACCTAAAATTTTTCGATGACGCTGTTTCGCAACTTTCCAAACGAAACATCAAGTTTGTAGTCCATCTTATTTTAGGTCTTCCCGGTGAATCAGAAGAAATGATGTTGGACTCTGTAAAATACGTTTCCGCAATTCCAGGGCTGTTTGGCATAAAACTCCATCTTCTCAATATCGTAAAGGGCTCAGCCATGGAAAAAACTCACGGCGATTACATGCCTTTTGATTCCATAGATTCTTACGTAGATATGGTTGTCAGGTGCCTTGAAATAATACCTCCAAATATCACAATACACCGCTTGACCGGTGACGCGCCTAGACCGATATTGATAAATCCGCCTTGGAGCTTCAACAAGCGAACTATTCTTAATCGCATCAATGAACAGCTTAATCTTCGCGATACATGGCAAGGGAAAAAGGCCTAGCATATCATACATATTAAAAAAAGAGTGTCTCTTTGACCCTTTTGGGTCTTATTGAAGTACACTCTTTATTTAAATCCTTCACACAGCGTTTGATATTCTAGTCTTCTATTTGTTTTTCTCGTTTTCTGATTATCTTTACTTGAAGAACGATTATAACAGCCAGCAATGCCGCTCCTGTCACTCCTAAAGCGATGTACAATATGGTATCAGTCTTAACGCCTTCCTGCTTTTCATCATTTTGAACGCTGCCATCGTCAGCTGCTTCTTCATAAGCTATAATCTCTTCGGCAGTAAGCGCTGTGGTGGCAGAAAACTCATCGGTTTCTTCATCGTAGAAGAACCAGCTCTCATCACCTGTTTCACCATCTTTCAAAAGCGCAAGAGTATATTTAAGGTCTTTATCGGAAAACACGGGGATTTCATAATCTCCAAATTTAGCCACTGTCATGGCAAATCCCTGAGGTATATCTTTTCCTTCAAAGTCTTCTACAACTATATATTCCTTTTCGCCCACGGTTACTTTTATTTCTTCCGGGCGCTGTTCCTTATCATCGTCCTTATTTTCATCATCGCTGTCAGTATTTTCAGAGCCGCTGTCAGCCGCTGCTCTGTATATATTTATAGTATAAGTCTTTGTAGTGCCGTTTTGAGCAGTGACCACAATCTTTCTCGTATTTTGTCCTACCGAAAGGCTTGAAGAACCGCTTATGGTATAAGTAGCGTTAGAATCGGCTGTCGAAACGCTCATAGTACATGTCGTAACGCTGTTTCCTACGTTTACCGTATAACTGGTAGTGTTAGGTGAAAACGCAGGAGACAGGCTCCCTGCGGAAATCCTCAGTGAAGATAAGTTGGCGTTGCCTGATGCCGAAGACGATGAATTTTTAACCGTTACAGTAGTGCTTTTGGCTGAACAGCTCATAGAATTAAATTCATAATCTATTACATCGGTAGGCGAAATGCTAACAGATGAACTTCCTGCCTTTAACGCTTTAAAATTGAGCGTTACAGACATGGATGAATGGGCGCTGCCGTCTCCTATCTGCGCCCTTAATACGCCTGAAGCCGACGATGGCAGTGTGGCTCCTGAACCGCCTGTGTACTGGAGTACTGACGAATCATAACTTATCTGTGCATTAGCTTGCGCTATATTTGTTCCGGACAGCGTAAAGGTAATCCTTACAGTATCGCCTACATTATAAGTTCCGCCGCCGGAAATGCTTAGGCTGGCCGATGCGCCGAAAGCAACAGACATGCTCAGGAGCATCGTAGCGATTAATATGATTAAAGTCAATAAGACCGGTCTTTTTTTCATGTTGTCCCCTTTAGTTCTTTATGGTATATGTGCCTATAACATGTCTTTGCATCATCAGGATGTCTACTGATGAAACCTTTCCATCTCCGTTCACATCAGCTCCGCTTAAATATGCACCGCTAAGACTGTATGTTTGTATTACATATCTCTGAGTCATCAATATATCTACAGAAGAAATTTTACCGTCTCCGTTGGTATCTCCTTTTATGGCCACCGGTATGCTGCTGGCAGAAGTGCTTCCTTTATAAAGTACTACTTTCATTCCTGTGCCTATAGTGCCGGAAGTCACTTCTTTTCCGGAAGAATCGGTCACTTTTAACGTGTATCCGCTGGGAGCACTTATATTTGATTTGAAAGTTGATACCGATGTATTGAAATCGACTCCTGTAATATATTGTCCTATTTTATATTTTGAACTCTCAGGCTTAACCGTTGAAGATGTCTCTCTTGCTACAGTTATATTATATTTTTTAGTTTCTCCACTTGACGCGGTGACTGTTACGGTAATCTTAGTTACATCTCCTGTGAGCGTTATCTTTCCTGTACCTGAAACCTTGGCGCCGGAATCCCTGGCAGTTGCCGAAACATTTATATACGACGTGTCTGCCGGTACTACCAGTTCATATTCTGACGTGTACATATTAAAAGCAGGCGTCAAGCTATATCCCGACACAGACAGAGTTTTAAGGAAATAGTCGTTATTACCGGCTCCCGGCTGAGGGCAGGCCGTATCAGGCATATTGTTATAAACAGGAATATTAAAAGTCAATGCAGTATCCAATATAGAAGAATACCCTGCCCTGAGAGTCGAAGCCTCATCAGCCGCACCTCTGACATTGGTCATATACTGATGAGTGGCAACGCTTGAAAGTCCGTTCATAACATTGAATTTTTTCAAATACTGCGTATTCTGATTGTTATTTATATATGCTTTTGCATAAAACGACGCACCTTCTATTATGGATTTGACTCTTGTACTCCATCCCTGGTTTTTAGCATAAATAAGGCCGTTTTCTACAGCATCTCTTCCGTTTGCAGCGTATGCGTTTATATTAAAGAAATTATAATAGCCCTCATATCCGCTGACTTTTCCTGATATACTGTTGCCGCTGCCGTTAGCTCCCTGTTCCATTATTATCATAGAAGCAAGAACATAAGGATTTGCTTTAGATTGTTTGCCTGCATCCATAATCACATCAGCATAAGTTGGATATGTAGAACTCTTTTCAGGGAAGGTGTTGGCTAAAAACGTTCCTGCAACCAAAGTTTGAAGTCCCGACTTAGTCTGAGTAGAAGAATCGTAAGCGTGGGACATAAACTGGAATATACCGCTTTCATTTAAGAAATTGCGCGGATCCATATAATATTTAATTATTGCTTCCGATGCAGCGACATAACCGCCGCTGTCAAATATCACATATTCGCCTGTATCCGGGTCATATGCCCCGTATTCTTTGGATTTCCACGAATCGGGATAACTTTTATGTATCAGATTGATTCCTACAACGCTCTCTTTTTTTATGACATCGTTCCAGTCAAGTCCTGTCTTTTGAGCTTTAAAAACCCAATTGGGATGAGCAGCGTGAAGTTTTCTCAGATAGTCTTTATAGCTTTCAGGAAATCCCTGCGACGTCAAATATTTTTCAAAATCAGCGTCATATATATAGTCCTCTTCTTCATCTACAGTAACGAATTTGGCCATAACGTATCCTGTTTGTCCCCCTACTGATATTTTATACCAGTCGTCACCGTTTTTATCAGAAGTGGTTTCAATTATGGTAAACGTTTCACCATAAGGCAATGCAGTGATTAATGCGTATTCTGTACCAGGTCCCGTTCTCATATTAAGGCCGATCTTATCGTTAACCGTTCCTGTTGTCGCTCCGTAAGCGTCGTCTGCTGCTATCATTGCTGCAAATACTAAGATGACCAAAACAAGCAATATAAATATTAAATTAGCTTTTCTTTTGCAGATGTCCACTTTTGTTTACTTCCTTTTTGTCTTGTTAATTATCTAAACTACTTTTTTTCACTAAGTCTGCCGTCATTGTAATGTTTTCTGCAAAGGGAAACATACATATCATTTCCCCCTATTACTACTTGTTCTCCTTGCTTAACAAACTGACCGTCTACAACTCTTGCCACCATCGTAGCCTTGCGACCGCACCAGCAGATAGTTTTTATCTCCTCGATTTTGTCCGCATATATAAGCATGTAATAAGAGCCTTCAAACAGTTCATTTCTGAAATCATTTTTCAACCCGTAAGCCAAAACCGGCACATTACAGCTGTCAACAATTTCCACAAGTTCCTGAACGTGATGTTTTTTAAGAAACTGACATTCATCTATAAGTACACAATCTATTTTTCTCTTTTCATTTTCTCTTAAATAAATCTCCAATATATTTGTGTCGTCTTTAACCACGAGAGCTTCTCTCTGCACTCCTATCCTGGACGTAATAAGCCCTACTCCGTATCTGTCATCTACGGAAGGAATCAGTGTAAGAACATTTTTACCTCTTTCTTCGTAATTGTAAGCGACTTTTATAAGCTCGATGGATTTGCCTGCATTCATCGTGCTGTATCTGTAATATAACTGAGCCATAATTGCCTCCTGATTTTTATGCATATAATTATACTCTAAAAATGTTTAAAAATCAATGATTATCAGCAAATTACAAGAAATTTCACAATTTTTTTTATGCATAAAAGTCATTCCAAAGCACATGC
>UQEW01000035.1 GCA_900540145.1 uncultured Eubacteriales bacterium | reverse complement strand
AATGTTATCTTTTCAGATAACAAAATCACGATTTTCGGATACCATTTAGCTTTTACAACAAATTCAGACATGCCGAAAAGTTCCTTTGCCGGCATGTGACAATCTGCCATCAACCGGCACTCACACAAGCCGGCACTCCCGACAAGCGGCACGCGCCCTTCCGGACAAACGATTCAAAAGAAAACTCATCTGCCCGGAAGGGCGCTTATAAAGCATAATCAGCCAACTGTGCGAAAGCGCTGTTGCACTTTTTTACTTATCAAGTTCAGTCTCAAGTTCTTCTATCAGAGCACCTATCTGAGTAAAATTCATATTAGGGATATACATGCTTTCCACCATGAGATGCGCTTCCTTCGCTTTTGACAGATACTTTACCGTATTATTAAGAAGTATGTCATACTCATCGTTTAATGTCTCTATCAATTCTTCATTGTTTTGAAGAACCATGCTGTCCATATAATCGTTCATGTCTATAAAGGCTATCTGTTGCTCTTTACCCTCCACATTGACGATTTCCCATGGTTCCACATCATGATATCTGTTGACAGAAATGAAGGCAGTCTTAAGTTCAGGAATAATTATGTGCTCTATCTTTTCCTCGGGGCTCATAGCACAATAATATGTTTCAATATCAAAACCTCTGTAGACAGCGCCTTCCGATACGATCTCCATTAGGCTGGTGTTGCTGTATCCTACAGGCACATTAATCATATATATTTTTTCCATATTGCCTAAAAGGCTGGTTATATAGTTGACATTTCCCGTGGCTGTTATGCCGCTGGCAAAGAATTTTTTAACCTTCCCGGGTCTCAGAGAAATATCATATTCTCCGTATTCCCTTTCTACTATATCCGCTATGACTCTGTATATCTCACTGGCTTCCAGAGCTTGTGAATATACTTCCTCCAGGCTCCTAAACACGCTTTTAGCCGCATTAAGATAATTATAAGCGATTCTGTACCATCGAGAAGTTTCTTCGTTAAGATCAATTATCTCATTTTTATTGACAGCTATCCCTTCTTCGTTCCAATACTCGCCTAAATTGACTATTCTGTCCACGGCGCCCGGCGTTATTGGGTCTGTAATATGAGGACTGGTGCCGTCTATAAGGGCTATCTTTTTGTTTTTTATTACAATTCCGTCTAAAGAATTTTCATCGGCTGAGCAGTGGAGAAAATCTATGTCTTCGCCTTTTTCCGAGAAATATTCCCCTATCTTTTTCATAAAAGTAGATTTTCCCGTTCCCGGGCCTCCTTTTATGCAAATAATGCGATTGGCCTCTCTTTGTCCCAAAATGTATTTATAATAAGAGAAAAATCCCAGCGGAGTATTATTTCCGGGGAAATAATGTCTTTGTACAGACAAAACGATACCTCCTTAACACAATCTTCTTTATATTATGCCAAGGAGGTTTTTTACGTTCTATTTTACTGTAAACCTTGAGGAATCTGCTCTTGCTCCTTTGTTACTACCAGATTTCCTGTAACCAACTCATAAAAAACTGTCACCGCCATATACATATATGAAGCTAAAGGTATTATAGATATAAGCATTATAGGTATAAATATGACAAACATGGATAAAAAGATTAAATATTCATGATATGTCATAGCCTGAAATACGATTATAGAAGCTGTTACAAATATGATCATAAGCACTGCCATGAACAAATACCACAAAAGTATCCATCCTATAAAAGATATGCAAAGGCAAAATAATTTTCCTTTATTTCCCTTCATCAATCTTTTACTCTCATTGATACACTGAGTTATTTTCCAATCAGGGTTGTCGGCCAGCAAAAACATTGCCATGCTGTATCTAAACATCGCAATAATGCCAGGCACAATCAGTAAAAGAGACCATGCGAAAATCTTTAAAAAAACCAGCAGCAACAAGCCCAAAGCCTTAAAAAAGGACTTATAGCCGGCAAAAATTCTGCCATAAGATACTTGTCTCGTTCTGAACGCTTTAATCATAAACATGCATATACCCAGATACATAGGCGCCAGCAATACCCAATACAAGGGCAGAGTTAATATTCCCGTAACATTAAGAAAGATATACTCCCCATCGATGACTATGTATCTATACATCGGTAAAAATTCGTTGATAATCCCGGTTAAAAAACTTGCAGCAAAAATCAGTCCGATAAATATCAGCAATCCTAAAAACAACCTCCACCAGTTGCCTCTGGCTGCATGGCGCGCTATTTCTCTTATTTTTGCGGCCGGTTCAGTTACAATTCGATGTTCCATGAAGTAACTCTCTCCTTCTTTGTATTAACCTTATTTAACAATATCTTGTTTAATCCCTGCTATCCAAAACCACCAGCTTGTCTGTTACCAATTCATAAAACACTGTCTGCGACATGAAGCTATATACGTCAACTATCAGTACCGGAAGCGAACCGACAATCCACAATAATATATCCACTATTCCGCCGGGACTTATTTCTCCGATTATAATAGCAGGCAAATTGGCCAGGAAATACCACCCTATGAATGTAAGGTTAAGATAAAAGAGCTTTCCCTTGTTGCCCACCATGAGTATCTTGCTCTCGTTGATACATTGGCTTGCCTTCCAGTCAGGATGGTCAACCTGCAAATAAAAAGCCTGGCTGTATCTGAACGTAGCTACTATTCCTGGTATCACAAACAGCATCGACCACAGAAATATTTTAACTGTATACAGCAGATACAATATAAAAGTCTTTCCGAAAATACCAAAGCCTTCAAAAATATACCCACAATCTGTCTCTTTTTTTCTTAAAAAAGCCAAAGTAAACATAGCAAGCCCGTACATCAAGGCTCCGCTTACAGCTAATTGGTATAACCAGCTGGCATATCCAATCGAAACATTTATATACTGTCCTGAAGGGAGAAGTACTGTTCTTATCGTTGAAAAGAAAAAATCCAAGAGCTGCATTATGCCTGACGACATAATAAAGTATATAAACATTCCGCCATATACTATTGACCATTTTCCGGCAAGAGCATTTCTTGCAATCTCCCTTATTTTAAAAGCAGGTTCAATTATAATTCTATTGTTCATCAATACTCCTTTTAAATTTGCTTTATTTATCGCCAACATTCTCGCTTCATTATACCATCGAAAAGTATATTTGACAATGACTATAAATAGTCCTATAATACTGGTGTGCTAGGGGAGCTTATGCTGAGACTTGCCGCTCATATCTGCTGATTCAGTTATATGATGCGGTTTGACCCTCAACACCTGATCCGGTTAATGCCGGCGTAGGGAAGCAGAAGAACATTATTTTTTGTTCAGTTCCCCTCCTAAATAAAAAAGGAGGATTTTTTATGTCATCACAATCTAAACAACGTAAAAATTTATATCAGTTAGTTCTGTGTGCTGTATTGATAGCATTGGCAACAGTTTTAGGAATGATTAAGTTTCTAAATCTTCCTTACGGCGGTTCTATTACTCTTATGAGTATGCTGGCTGCCAGTTTGTGCGGATATTATTGCGGCGCAGTCAAGGGAGTTGTTGCATGTACAGCTCTTGGTCTCCTAAACTTTATACTGGAGCCGACTATAGTTCATCCTGCCCAGGTAATCTTAGATTATTTCCTCGCTTTTGGACTAATGGGATTATCCGGACTTGTATCCAACAGAAAGCATGGACTGGTTATAGGATATCTTATAAGCATATTTGCCAGATTCCTTTGCAGTTTTCTTTCCGGATTTATCTTTTTCGCATCGTATGCTCCTGAAGGAATGAATCCATTGGTATATTCCTTTATTTACAATATCATTTATATAGGAGCTGAAGGAATTTTAACACTTATCGTCATCAATATTCCTGTAGTAAAACACAATTTGGAAAAATTGAAACAACAAGTATAAACATATAGCCATTGCTAAGTTTTCAATATAATGTTAAAATACTGTCGAAGAAAGGAGAGTTGAAATATGTACACGACCATTAAATATGAAACAACCGGTCCCATAGGTTATGTGACTATAAACCGGCCTGAAGCTCTAAATGCTCTTAATAGAACTGTTCTGGAGGAACTTTTCGATGTATTTAACAGGATTGAAAACGATAAAAATGTAAGAGCAGTAATCCTTACAGGTGAAGGCCGTTCTTTCGTCGCCGGAGCAGACATCGTGCAGATGAGCCAAATGACAGTACCTGAAGGACGCGAATTCGCCTCTTATGGTCAGAAAGTAATGAATTTTATTGAAAAGATAGAAACTCCTGTCATTGCAGCTGTAAACGGCTTTGCCCTGGGTGGAGGATGCGAACTGGCCATGGCTTGTGATTTTCGAATCGCCTCATCAAAAGCCAAATTCGGTCAGCCGGAAGTAGGTCTTGGAATCACACCGGGATTTGGCGGTACTCAAAGACTTTCCAAATTGGTTGGAAAAGGCATGGCAAAAATGCTCATACTTACTGCCGACACCATTGGCGCTGAAGAAGCTCTTCGCATAGGACTGGTTGAAAAAGTTGTAGACCCTGAACAGCTTATGCCGGTATGCGAAGAAATCGCAGGCAAAATAGCTTCAAAAGCTCCTATTGCCGTTTCTATGGCTAAAACATGTATCAATAAGGGCTATCACCTGGATTTATTTTCCGGCTCTGCTCTCGAAGCGGAAGCTTTCGGCGGTTGTTTCGGTACAGAAGACCAAAAGGAAGGCATGAAGGCTTTTATTGAAAAAAGGCCTGCTGAATTCAAAAACAGATAGAGCCATATACTATTGGCATATATCAAAAGGCTTTAAACTCGAGTCGAATTTCGTCGAAAGCCGACCTCGGCTGACTTTTTCTTGTAAATTTTGAAAAAATGTCTGCAAAAATGATGTTTTTGCAGACATTTTTCCTGATTTTCTCTAATTTTTACATTTTTGCTACTTCTCACGCCCCCATTCAAATCGCGAATGCGCATTATCCATCATATCTTATATGTCTGAAACTTGTCGTTTTCTTCTTCAACATCTTCTTTAAACACATATTCGTTGCCTGGAAGAATCGCATTAGCGATTATACCAACTATGGATGCTATAGCCAGCCCGGATAGTGTTATATTTGCCCCTGCAACGGTAAAAGTTATGCCTCCTAAAGAGTTAAACCCAAGCGCACAAACCAATATCAATGCAGCTATTATGGTATTCCTGCTTCTCGTAAAATCCACTTGGTTTTCAACAACGTTTCTGATTCCTATCGCAGAAATCATTCCGTAAAGTATGAAAGATATCCCTCCTATAGTCGCTGCAGGAATACATTCTATTACGAAAGATACTTTTGGTATACAAGCTAAAGCTATTGCGAACAAAGCTGCTATTCTCATGACTCTCGGATCATACACTCTTGTCAATGCCAACACTCCTGTATTTTCTCCATATGTAGTATTAGCCGGCGCACCTACTGCCGCCGCCAAGCAAGTAGCAAGTCCATCCCCCAAAAGAGTTCTGTGCAGACCAGGGTCTGCTATATAATTCTTTCCTGTAGTAGCGCCTATGGCTGAAATATCGCCTATATGTTCCATCATGGTGGCAAGAGCTATAGGCATTATGGTTATTATTGCGCTTACATCAAATTTCATTAATATAAGTTCAGGTAATCCTAATATAGGTTCATCTTGTATGCCTGTAAAATCAACTTCTCCCATAATGATTGCCGCCACATATGAAACAGCTACGCCTATAAGGATGGGTACTATTTTTGCCATGCCTTTTCCCCATATATTAAATATAATAACTGTCGCTAAAGCTATGATGGCTATCGGCCAATCGGTAGCGCAATTGTTTATAGCAGAAGGTGCTAGAATAAGTCCTATGGAAATTATTATCGGGCCGGTGACAACAGGAGGAAAAAATTTCATTACTCTCTTTGCTCCAAAGCCTCTTATAAGAGCTGCCAAGACAAGATATAAAAGTCCTGCACAAAATACTCCGCCACAAGCATATGGCAGCATTTCCGTATTAGATGACCCGTCCGCAAGCATAGGGGCTACAGCTGTATAACCTCCTATAAAAGCGAATGAAGACCCTAAAAAAGCAGGCACTTTTCCTTTTGTTAAAAGATGGAACAAAAGGGTTCCTATGCCTGCCATTAAAAGCGTAGTTGCTATCGGTAAGCCTGTTAAGATCGGTACCAGCACTGTTGCCCCAAACATAGCGAAAGTATGCTGAAGGCCCAGTATAATTGTTTTACCCGGTCCCAAAGTCCTGACATCTGTTATTGGTTCGTTGTTGTTCATTAATTCTGCCCTCCCTTATTGAATAAAAATGTATAGACTTTATAAAAAGGACTTCCCACCGGGAAGTCCTTTAAATCAAATGTTTTTATAACAGTCCGCCTATTTGAACGAATATTGGAGCAAATACAACTGCCACAATTGTCATCAGTTTTATAAGAATGTTAATAGATGGTCCTGAAGTATCTTTAAACGGATCGCCCACAGTGTCACCTACAACGGCAGCCTTATGTGGTTCGGAACCTTTGCCTCCGTAATTTCCCTCTTCGATGTACTTCTTAGCATTGTCCCAAGCTCCGCCTGCATTGGCCATCATGATAGCCAGCAGCACTCCGGATGACAATGAACCGCCAAGCATACCTCCAAGAGCGGCAGGACCCAATACGATACCTACCAGCAGAGGCGCAATTATAGCCATTATACCAGGAGCTATCATTTCCTTTAAAGCAGCTTTTGTTGAAATATCAACACAGTTAGCATAATCCGGTTTGGAAGTTCCTTCCATGATGCCTTTGTCTTCCCTAAACTGTCTTCTTACTTCTTCAATCATCTGGTTAGCAGCTTTACCTACTGAGTTCATAGTCATAGCTGAGAACAGGAACGGCAGCATTGCACCAATGAATAATCCTATGATTACGATAGGATCAAGCAAGCTGATAAGTTCCAGATGGGTAACTTCAGCATAAGAAGCAAACAGAGCCAGAGCTGTCAAAGCAGCAGAACCGATAGCAAATCCCTTACCTATTGCAGCAGTAGTGTTACCTACTGAATCCAGCTTGTCCGTAATTTCTCTTACTTCATGCGGCAGTTCCGACATCTCTGCAATACCGCCTGCATTGTCAGAAACAGGACCATAAGCGTCAACCGCTACAGTCATACCGGTAGTTGAAAGCATACCTACAGCTGCCAATGCGATACCGTATAATCCGGCAAACTGATATGCAACGAAAACGCCTATACATATCAATATAATAGGCCAGAGAGTTGACATCATTCCAACTCCCAATCCGCTGATTATCGTAGTTGCAGGACCGGTCTGGGACTGGTCTGCAATCTTCTTTACAGATTTAAAATCAGATGAAGTATATACTTCAGTAATCTTTCCGATAGCGATACCTACAACAAGACCGGCTATGATGGCTGCTGCATAAGTATAATCGCCAAGCATATTCTTTGAAAGTAAAACAGTTGCAACAATAACAATTATACCGCTGATATAAGTACCCATGTTAAGAGCGTTGGCAGGATTGCCGCCTTCCTTACCTCTTACACAGAGAATACCGATTACAGATGCTATAATACCTACGGCCGAAATTACCAGAGGGAACAACGCTGCTGTAGTCTCAGAGAAAGTTGCAGTCTCTGCGGATGTCATTACAGCAACTGATGCCAAAGTAACGGCTGAAATAATTGAGCCTACATATGATTCAAACAAGTCGGAACCCATACCGGCAACGTCGCCTACGTTATCGCCTACATTATCTGCTATAACAGCAGGATTTCTAGGGTCGTCTTCAGGGATGCCGGCTTCTACTTTACCTACCAGGTCAGCTCCCACGTCTGCAGCTTTAGTATAAATACCTCCGCCTACTCTTCCGAACAGAGCCATTGAAGAAGCTCCCAATCCGAAACCTGTAACGCACTGAGTTACGGTAGCAAGATCCAGGAAAACCATCACAAGGCCGAGACCCAAAAGTCCTAAACCTGATACGCAAAGACCCATTACAGAGCCGCTTCTGAAAGCGATTTTCAGGGCTTTGTTCATACCGGACTCTTTAGCGGCCTGAGCCGTCCTTACGTTACCGGCAGTAGCCACCTTCATTCCGAAGAATCCGGCCAGCACTGACAGCAGTGCACCAAATACATATAGTACTGCGGTTGTCCAACTTTGCAGTCCTATACCGATAAGCAAGAATAAAACGACAATTACTATGGCCATTGTCTTATATTCTCTTTTCAGGAACGCCATCGCACCTTCTCTGATGTATCCGGCAATTTCCTTCATTCTGTCTGTGCCTTCGTCAGCTTTGAGGATCCACGCTGCCAGGCAAAAGGCAACGATCAATCCGAACGCAGCTGCACATACAGCAAAAATGTCCATGATAATACCTCCTGCTCACTTCTAACGCTGAATAAGAGGCACAGCTTTGCACCTCTTATATTAAAGTGAATAAATATTTAATAAAATAATAAACTATTATACCGAAGCTATTTGTCCATAACCACAAGCGTCAAAGACAAAACTACAAACAGAACAGCGCCTACTGTTGTAATCTTAGCCAAGATAGCTTCATATCCTTTGCTCTTCTTCTTTCCGAAAAGCTGTTCCGCTCCGCCTGCAATAGAGCCTGACAAACCTGCACTGTTGCCTGACTGCAAAAGTACACTTGCAATAAGGACAACGCTTGCAATTGCCAATAAGATCATTAAGAAAAGTCTCATAATTTTCCTCCTAATATTATAGCTTGAATAGTATATCATATAATACGTTTGTAAATCAAGCTAAAAATCGACAATTTGAATAAATTTTAATGGGTCCAGGCTTGCACCTCCCACCAAGGCTCCATCTATTTCATCCATGTTCATGATTTCAGAAGCATTCTCAGGTTTTACGCTACCGCCATACTGTATAACGATCATATCAGCTGTTTCTTCACCATACAAAGATGTCAAAGTTTGTCTTATGCAAGAGCACATCTCATTGGCTTGATCCGGCGTGGCAGTCTTTCCTGTTCCTATAGCCCAAATAGGCTCATAAGCCACCGTAACTTTTGCAGCCTTGCAATCTTCTATACCATCAAAAGCGGCTTTAATCTGAGAAGAAACCAGTTCCTCGGCATGACCGTTTTCTCTTTCCTCAAGATTCTCCCCTACACATACGATCGGCAAAATATCGGTTTTAAGCAGAGCTTTCAGCTTAAGATTGACCGTTTGGTCCGTCTCGCCGAAATATTGACGTCTTTCGGAATGGCCTACTAAGCAGTAATCAATACCCAATTCCTGAAGCATAGCAACAGAAACCTCACCGGTAAAAGCTCCTTCCTTTTCATAATGTACGTTTTGCGCTCCAACACCTATTCCGCTTCCCTCCAGTTCTTCCTTGAGAGCCTGAAGCTGAGTAAACGGCGCAAAAATCGCTGTCTTAACGTCCGTATCATGATACAGTTTTTTAAATTCCTGTGCAAAGAGTCTCGCTTCTTTCACAGTCTTATACATCTTCCAGTTACCGGCTATAAAGGGTATCCTCATTTTCTCTCTCCTATTTGTCTTCTAAAACTGCTATTCCCGGTAGTTCCTTGCCTTCCAGGAACTCCAAAGAAGCTCCTCCTCCGGTGGAGATATGCGTCATCTTTGAAGCCAGACCGAATTGCGTTACGGCTGCTGCCGAATCTCCTCCGCCTATTACTGTCACGGCCTCTGACTCGCTCAGCGCTTCAGCCACAGCCAGCGTACCTTTAGAGAAGTTTTCCATCTCAAATACTCCCATAGGTCCGTTCCACACTACAGTGCCGGCTTGCTTAATCTCATTCTCATAAGCAGCTGCCGTTTCCGGTCCTATATCGAGGCCCATCATTCCTTCAGGAATGCTGTCTGCCGAACAAATAACGGTTTTCGTATCATTATTAAACTCTTCACCGCATACCACATCTTTAGGAAGAAGCATTCTTACTTTCTTTTCCTCCGCCTCTTTCATCAAAGATGCTGCCAAATCTATACTTTCCTCGTCTAAAATAGATGTGCCTATTTGGTAGCCCATAGCTTTATAAAAGGTATAAGTCATTCCTCCGCCTATCATAAGAACATCCACCTTATTGAGGAGATTTTTAATTACCGGTATCTTATCTCCAACTTTGGCTCCGCCCATTATGGCAATAAAAGGTCTCTTTGGATTATCAAGCGCTTCTCCGAGGAACTTAACTTCCTTTTCTATCAAAAATCCTGAAACTGCAGGTAAAAATGCCGCTATGCCTGCTGTTGAAGCATGAGCTCTGTGGGCGGTTCCAAAAGCATCGTTTACATATATATCTGCCAGTGAAGCCAACTCTCTGGCAAAATCCTCACCATTTTTAGTTTCTTCTTTTCTGAAGCGAACATTTTCAAGGAGCATCACCTGACCCGGAACGAGGGACTCCGCTTTAGCTTTTACTTGTTCATCAACCACTCTGTCTGACGGAGCGAAGATGACCTCTGTATCCAGCAGCTCTGATAATCTTTCGGCTACAGGTCTGAGAGAATACTGCGGATCAGGTTCTCCCTTAGGTCTTCCCAGATGAGACATAAGTATTACCGCTGCCCCTTCGTCCATAAGGTACTCTATAGTTGCAAGCGCCGCCTTTATTCTCGTATCATCAGTAATTTCTCCGTCCTTAAGCGGCACATTGAAATCACATCTTACAATAACCTTCTTACCTTTGACCGTTATGTCTCTAACAGTTTTTTTCATTTTTTAAGCCTTCCTTTACTTTAAAATCAGCCTACGCTATGTATATGCTTGATCATTTCGAGGATCTTGCTGGAATAGCCGAATTCGTTATCGTAGAAGGCGATGAATTTAAAGAAATGATCGTTAAGTTCTATTCCCTCTCTGGCGTCAAATATAGATGTACAAGGGTCGCCCACGAAGTCACTGGAAACCACCTCGTCATCCACATATTCCAGAACGCCTTTCATGTAAGTCTCAGACGCTTCTTTGACCTTTTCACATATTTCAGCATAGCTGGTCGGTTTTTCAAGAACAACATTAAGGTCTACCACCGAAACATTGGCTGTCGGAACTCTGTATGAAATACCTGTAAGCTTGCCCTGGAGAGAAGGAATTACAAGTCCTACTGCTTTAGCTGCTCCGGTTGTTGAAGGTATAACATTGCCGAATACGCTTCTTCCTGTTCTCCAGTCTTTCATGGAACGCGCGTCAACTACCTTTTGCTTGGCTGTAGCAGAATGGATAGTGGACATCAGACCTTCTTTTATAACCCAGTTGTCTTCTATTACCTTTGCCAGAGGAGCCAGACAGTTGGTGGTGCAGGAAGCGTTGGAAATAACCTGCATATCAGGCTTATATTCATTATGGTTTACTCCGTAAACAAAAGTTGGCGTCACTTTGTCCTTGGCCGGTGCTGAAATTATAACTTTTTTAGCTCCTGCCTTGATGTGATCCATAGATTTTTCTGTAGTAACATAAGCGCCGGTAGCCTCTACTATATATTCAGCTCCGCATTCCTTCCAAGGGATATTAACTGCTTCGGTCTGGCTGTAAACGGGAACCTTCTTCCCATCTATGATCAAGCCCTCATCGTATTTGTCCAAGCTCTTTGGAAATCTCCCAAAGGTTGTGTCATACTTCAACATGTAAACCATGTACTCGAGATCCGCGTTTCTCACGTTTATTCCTGCAATCTCGATTTCAGGCATGTCCATAGCCGCACGGATTACAACTCTCGCGATTCTTCCGAAACCGCTAATACCTACTTTAATCGCCATTTTTAATTTCCTCCCAAACTCTAATTATGACAATTAGTTTTTATTTAATTTATATTTCATATCTTCTCCTCTTGGAGGAGGATAAGATATTCATACCTTCTCTGTATTTCGCCACTGTACGTCTGGAAATTTCTATTCCTCTTTCGCTCAATATCTCTACCATTTCCTGATCGCTGTAAGGCTTCTTCGGGTCTTCTCCATCTATAATTTCCTTTATAAAGGTTTTTATGCTGTTGGAGGACATACCTTCGCCGTTATGGCCGGTTACGCCGCTGGAGAAGAAATATCTTATTTCAAACACGCCCCTTGGCGTTTGCATATATTTCCCGTTGATGGATCTGCTGACTGTAGATTCATGCACTCCCATCACATCTGCTACCTGTTTAAGGGTCAAAGTCTTTAAATACTTAGGACCTTTGTCGAGGAATTCTTTTTGATGCTCTGCAACGGCAGTGACCACATTAAATATAGTCTGTCTTCTTTGTTCTATGCTCTTTATCAGCCACAAAGCCGAGTTGAATTTGTCCGTAAGATATTTTGAAACCTCTTCGTCGTTTTTAGTTTCTTTGGACAAAGTAGTATAATACGGGCTTACCATAAGGTGCGGTATGCTGTACTCATTGGTAAATACCACATATTCTCCATCCACTTTTTCTACAAACACATCAGGAACTATATATTTAACATTTTCATCGCTGGCAAAGCTTCTTCCCGGTTTAGGCTCCAGCGTTCTTATCAAATCACACACCATCTGCACCTGGCTGACAGGCATGCCCAGCTGTTTGGCCACTTTGCCAAGTCTGTTCTCAGCCAAATCCTCCAAATGATTTAAAATTATGTATTCTATGCTGTCTTCCAAAAGTCCCTTTGCTGCCAGCTGTATGATAAGGCATTCTTTAAGACTTCTGGCGCCGACGCCCAAAGGTTCAAAAGTCTGTATAACGTCGAGAACTTTTTCTACCTGCTCTTCTGTAGTTTTAAAACAACGGGCTACTTTTGGGATGTCTGCTGTTAGATATCCGTTTTCATCTATGGATTCTACCAGATACCTTCCGATTTTTAAATCTTTGCCCTTTAGCTTGGAAAAGGTCAGCTGCAGCAATAAAGAGTCTTCCAAAGTTTCATCCCTGCTGACGAACTGCTCGAAAGAAAAAGTCTCCTTATCTTTGGAATACTCCCACTGTCTATAACTTATATCATCATAATCTTCTTTTATTTTTTCACGCAAGTCAAAATCGGGCTTCTCCTTCGGAGGCTCAATATCTGCCGTTCTGTCATATTCCAGAACGGGATTTTCCAACAGTTCTCCCTGTACAAAATTATCCAGCTCCTGGGTATTGAATTGAAGTATCCGGATGGCCTGGATAAGCTCTGGCGTCATGGTGAGTTTCTGTGTCTGTTCAATTGTCAAGCCATAACTTAGTTTCATCATTCACCTCTGTCATAACAGGCCCTGTGATTAGTACCAAGCCCAATATATATGCAATTATTATACCAAAACTGACAGGTTATTTCAAGCCCGGGAAACCTAATTGTCTAAGTGCTTCAAACAGTATGATATTAGCCGAATTGGCCAGATTAAATGATCTTGTTCTGGTATTTTCACTCATCGGTATCCTTATGGTTTTTTCTTTGTTCTCATCGATAAAGTCTCTTGGCAGCCCTTTGGTTTCTCTGCCGAACAGGATGAAATCGCCATCTTGATATGCCGCTTCCGTATAAAGATTTTCTCCCTTGGTAGTGGCAAGCCACATTCTCTGACCCTTATATTTGTTCAAAAATGATACAAGGTTTTCATGAATTTCCAAATTGACATAAGGCCAATAATCAAGACCTGCCCGCTTAAGATGTTTGTCATCTATGGAAAATCCCAGCGGTTTGACCAGATGAAGCGTTGTATCCGTCGCAGCGCATGTCCTGGCAATGTTTCCTGTATTAGGTGGTATTTCAGGTTCAACAAATACAATATTAAGACTCATTTCCAGCCTCCTTCCTTGACAATAATAACAAATTTTCAAAAAAGGTAAAGACAAAATTTCAAAACTGTTATATAATTTTGCCATTAAAAAAGGAGGAAACCATGAAAACTGCAAAGATCGGATTACTTGGCTTCGGCAATGTAGGCGGCGGCACTTATCACATTCTCACGAAAAATAAAGAGCTTATAGAAAAGCGTGTCGGCGTAACGCCTGAAGTCGTCAAAATACTCAGACGCAACAGAAATAAAAAAAGATTCGCAGAAGCATCGCCTTCCATCCTAACGGAAGATCCTGATGATATAATCAAAAAACCGGATATAGATATAGTTGTAGAAATGATAGGCGGAATCGAACCTGCTACTTCTTTTATGCTCCAGTCCATGGAGAACGGAAAACATGTAGTAAGCGCCAACAAGGCAGCTATAGCAGCCAACTACAGGCTGCTTACGGAAACTGCACGAAAAAATAACGTGGAATTTCTTTTCGAAGCCAGCGTGGCCGGAGGGATACCTGTTTTGACTGCCCTTACCGGACCGCTTCAGGCTAATAACTTCGTTGAAATAATGGGTATACTTAACGGTACCACCAACTATATTCTCACAAAGATGACCGAAGAATGTCTTTCATACGACGAAGTCCTCAAAGATGCCCAAGAAAAAGGGTTCGCAGAAGCCGACCCTACTGCCGATGTGGAGGGCATAGATGCAGCCAACAAGTTATCTATACTTATAGCTTTAGCTTTTGGCAAGCACATCCCGCCGGAATCCATACCTACCGTAGGCATCACCGGGATTTCTTCCGATGATATAGAAGCTGCTGAAAATTCGGGAAAAAAGATAAAACTTATAGGCCGTGCTTCTTTGAGAGACGGTATGGTCGAATATATGGTCTCACCTGCTTTCCTGGACAAAGACCATCCGCTGGCCGGCGTCAACAATGAGTTTAACGCTGTATACGTTACAGGCGATATGGTGGGCGAGCTGATGTTTTACGGTCGAGGCGCAGGTCCTCTCCCGACAGGCAGCGCCATATGCGGAGACATTCTCAGTATAATGAAGCGTAGATTTTAATAAACGGAGGTACAAAATGACATTATATAAACAATGGATAAAATTAATGGAAGATCAAACAGAAGAAACTTTTGAGGATTTTTGGAAAGAATACAGCCAGACTGAGACGCGTATATATGAGCATATTCTTTCCCACAAAGATGAACACCTTACCGGCAGCTTTGACGAACTGGTTAAAAAGTTTGACGCCAATCCCGTTATATTCATGGGATTTTTGGACGGCATAAACACCAGCTTAAATACTGCCAACCAGCTGGAAGATATCAAGGAAGATACTGCACTGGATCTGGATGTCGACTTTGAAAAATTGTTTTTCAACATGCTTAAAGCAGATGCCGACTATCTCTACACTCTGCCTCAGTGGGACGACGTTTTAACTGAAGAGAAAAGAGCCGATATTGTTAAAGAATTCAAACGCTCCAAAACAGTACATAAAGAAAAAGTACCTGGCAGAAATGACCCTTGTCCGTGCGGTTCAGGGAAAAAATACAAAAAGTGCTGCGGCGCTAATAAATAAAAGGAGGATATATATGTACAAAGAAGATTCAATGGACCTTTCTGTAATACAGCATCAAAATGATTTCGTCTTCAAGACTTTCGTGTGGATGGTAGCAGGATTGCTGGTTACGGCTGCGTGCGCATGGCTGACATATGCGTCAAACCTGTTTTGGTATTTTCTCTATGAAAACACCTTTACTATTCTTCTCATCGTTGAACTTGTTGTAGTTTTGCTGTTTTCTTTCTTATTCAGAAAGTTATCCCCTACAGCAGTAGGCGTGTTGTTTTTCGCATACGCTGTACTAAACGGTATAACCCTTTCTGTAATATTTGCCGTCTATGAAATGAGCTCTATAATATTGCTCTTCCTGGCCGGCGCCGTTTTATTCGGTGGATTCGCTCTATATGGATATAGATGCAAAAAAAGCTTGAGCCATTGGGGTCCAATGCTGATGATAACACTGCTGGTCGCCATAGTCGTAAGTCTTATCAATCTGTTTTTATTGAGAAGCACTATGATGGAAATATTCATAGACTGCGCTGTGCTTTTCCTGTTTTTCGGCATAACTGCATACGATATGAACAAGATAAGAGAAATCGGCATGGCTTCCCTTGGAAGCGACAGAAAGCTTTATATTTACGGCGCTATGCAGCTTTATCTGGATTTCATAAATATTTTCTTGAGATTGCTGGCGCTGTTTGCAAAGAGAAAATAAAAATTACACTATTGAAAATAATGTTTAATCGCTGCGGTTTCGTTGACGCTGACAAAATCACAAAAATAAAAAGATTTTGTCAGCGAATTTACATAAATCTGTGCTGCGGCACTACCGCAAAGTATATCAAATCATCATCGCTGTCGTTTATCAAGCTGTGCCGGCATCCTTCAGGGCAGTAATGAACGTCACCTTTTTCTACATGCTCATCTTTTCCTTCGAACAGCACTTTGCCCTTGCCTTCCTGAATGAAAATAATCTCGCTGCTGCCCTCGTGTCTGTGCAAGCCTATGGATACTCCCGGCTGCAGTTTTCCAAACATTATACGGTTATTATCATCTGTAAACATCCTGGCCAGCGTATCTGATTCACCGCCCTTGAAGTTGTGTAAAACCTCTGTTTTCATATTTTTAAAATCAATTATCATATAATTCCCCCTCCGAGTCTTTGATATTTCTCATGTATTTTATCACAAAACGACGTTTCGGCACAAATTTTAAATTTTTTTGTCTAAAGCAAGGACCTGTGTTAAAATACTCGTGGAGGTAGAATCATGGTAAAAGAACAAGATATAAATAAAATTCTGGATATATTGGAAGAGACTTATCCTGAAGCAGAATGCGCTCTGGATCACATCAACGTCTTTCAGCTTTTGGTAGCCGTAGTTTTGTCAGCCCAAACTACCGACAAGTCAGTCAACCAGGTTACGCCTGCTCTGTTTGAAAAATATCCTACGCCTTATGAGCTGGCAGAAGCCGACCCTGACGAGGTGGCGGAATACATAAAACGCATCGGTATGTACAAAACTAAATCGAAAAACATCGTGGGACTGGCAAAAGCTCTGGTAAATCAATTCGGCGGTGAAGTTCCTGATGACTATGACGCTCTTATTTCGCTTCCGGGAGTTGGCAGAAAGACTGCTAATGTAGTTTTATCAGTGGGCTTCGGCCACCAAAGAATCGCTGTTGATACTCATGTCTTCAGAGTTGCCAACAGAATCGGTCTCACTGACGAAAAAGACGTTTTGAAAACTGAGCTTTCCCTCATGGAAAGAATACCGGAAGAAAGATGGTCCAGAACTCATCACAGCCTTATCTTCCACGGCCGGCAATGCTGCGATGCCAGAAAGCCCAAATGCGACAGCTGCCCCATCGAAGAATACTGCCAATACGTAGCTAAGGCTTAACTATACTTCGAAGAAAATGAGTCCGCCTTTTTTATCATATCCTGTATTCCACAATCGCTCAAAATCCAGCCATACCCACTCCCCATAGGATACCACCTTGACATACGTGCGGCTTGACAAATCATCAAGGTTTGCAGCCGCTTCCCTTTCTTCATATCCTGTAATCATGAACCAGTGCCATTCAAAATCCTTAAAAGCGCTGTCATGATGCTTAAGGGTCAGGCACGGCACGGGAATTCCCTTTTCAATTTGACGCTTCAGAGCGGCAGCTGCTTTCTCAAAAGGCTCTTCTCCGCCAAAGCCTTTTACTTCTATCCCAGTCTCTCCTGCGTCTTCAAAATAACGGCTTATTCCGTCGATATATATATCTAAAGTATCTATTCCCTGCCATCTGGGATGCAGATAAGGTTTCATGATTTTGGCAAAAGCTTTGTATTCTTTTGATGTGATTTCAGACGATGTGTCAAAGGGACAGAGTTCTTTCCTGTCCATATACTTGCTGAAATAAATACAGCTGTCACAAGCAGTCACAGCCGCACATCCTCCTATTTTCATTACGGGATCTGTGAATTTTTCCTGATCCCACCCGTAAAGTCCGTCCACAGTATAATATTTTAATTCCATAAGCCTCATTAACACGTCCTATCTTACTAAAGTACCATATCTTGCTGAAGTGCCCTATCTTACCGGGGTATAGTCTATCTTCGACTCTTCGTCGGTAGCCTCAAGCTTCATTATGACAGGCCTGAGACCGTCGTTACAGCTCACTATGGCTACATTGGGCTTTGATATCCAGTCGCCGTAATAAAAAAGTTCCTTTCCGCAGCCATGGGCTAAAGCAAATACGTACTGGTATATGGCCTTCTTTCATCATAGGGCATGCTGTCAAACCTTCTGCTCCATATTCATCCGCCAACTCTTTATCTAAAGTAGTTTTCAAAACAGTTATTTTTACCTTTTTCATGTTCCATATCCCCCATTATTTAATTTAAGTCTATAATATTATACATTGCTATTGACAAAATAAAAAGGAATAATTAGAGGCGGTCCCTTTTATGTTGAAACATCATTCAAAAAAGTTTCCCAATGCGAAACTTTTTCAACAATAATATAGTTTGCCTCCGTTGTAATATAAAATCGATAGTCTTATAATATTATTGGAGGTCGATTTCAAAGTGGGAAACTGCTTCCACTTATCCCGATATCGCTCTTCTGCCTAAATTAGCTGCTTTTTTCAATATAAGCATTGATGAATTGATTGGGTATGAACCTCAACTGACCAAAGAAGCAATACGTCATAGAAAAAATGAGGAGACTGTCATATGAATGTTATAACAATAGAACAACTGTCGAAAACATATACTGACGGCAAAAAAGCGTTGGACTCCATAACGCTTTCTCTCGAACAAGGAGAGATTTTCGGGTTTTTAGGTCCCAACGGAGCAGGCAAAACTACAACTGTAAAGCTTCTCAACGGTATGATCAGCCCTACCTCCGGGAGCTGTACTGTTTTCAGTTTGAGTCCATCACAAGAGCCGGAAAAAATACACTCCCTCTCAGGTGTGTTAACAGAACATGCTCAAATGTATGACCATATGACAGGCTTAGAAAACCTCATATTTTACGGCTCTGTCTTTAATATTCCGGAAAGCGAAAGCCTGCGCCGTGCCAAAGTGCTCCTTGACGAGCTGGAGCTGTCTGACGCTGCTGACAAAAAATTATCTGCTTACTCAACCGGCATGCGTCAAAAACTTTCTTTAGCCAGGGCTTTGATTCATCAGCCCAAGGTGTTATTTCTCGACGAGCCTACGTCAGGTCTGGATCCTGAAAGCACGCAGAAAGTCCACTCTGTTATCCGCAATCTGGCTGAAAAAAGCGGCGTCACCGTGTTTCTCTGCACACATCAACTCAGATACGCTCAGGAAATCTGTACACGTTACGGACTTATAGACAAAGGGCATCTGTTTGCCGACGGCTCTTTGCAGCAGCTGCGCTCGCGTATCAGTTTAGGAGTAAGCGTAAAGATAAAGGCGGATAAATGCCCATCTATTACCGGTCTGAATAAGATATCGAATAACACATTTGAAATAAATGTAAAGTCAGAAGAAGACATACCTACTATAGTCAATCATATAGTAGAAGCCGGCGGAAAAATATACGGCATTTCCGCTCAGCTGCCCAGCCTGGAAGATATATATTTCAGCTTGACTTCATCAGAAAAGGAGGGAAAATGATGAAAACTGGAATGAAAGCCATAATAAAAAAGGACATGCAGACCATAACAAAGAACAAGCGCATGTTTTCTACGTTATTCATCGTGCCTCTTGTGCTTACGGTATTTCTCCCTACTGTAATGTTGCTGGCAGTATTTTTCGCACCAAGCGAAGCTTCCGACTTCGAAAAGCTTTTGCAGCTTTTACCTTTTCAATATCAAGGAGAAAACTTCAGCTTAGCTGTAATCGATGCCATATTCAACTATATCTTACCAATCTTCTTCCTTATTATCCCCATAATGGTTGCCTCCATAATGGCCGCCACATCTTTCACGGGCGAAAAGGAAAAGCATACTCTGGAAACTCTGTTATATTGCCCTCTGTCTTTAAAAGAAATTTTCAGAGCAAAAGTCTTGGCGTCTTTCATATTGAGCATGCTGGTTTCTCTCATATCGTTTGCGATAATGCTTATCGTATTGGAAACGGAAATGTTTTTCATCGCAGACCATTTGCTTATACCGGATTTCAACTGGCTGATTATTTTGCTTTTGGTCTCCCCTGCCATATCAATGATAGCGATTACACTTATAGTACGAGTATCTGTCAAATCACAAAGCGTAGAAGACGCGCAGCAGAGAGCGGCTTTTTTGGTTCTCCCCATAGTTTTGCTCATCGTCGGCCAGTTGGCAGGCGTATTGTTAATCGATCTTTGGATATTGCTGATATTAGGATGCGTATTCGCTGTTATCGCATTGATTTTATTGAAAAAAGCTATGGGAAAATTCAGCTACGAACGCTTTCTGCAATAAGTCATATATTGCTGAATTTGCTTGACAACAATGTTGGAAACAGTCATACTGGATATTGTTCGCAAAGGAGGCAGTATGAAAGTCAAACGAAACACACTATTACTTATCGCTTGTTTAGTCTGGAGTTTAGCAGGCTTTAATATTTTAAGAATTGGCTTTTTAGCCTATCAGCACCATATTGCAATTTTAAATTTCATATTATCCGCAATAGTTTTTCTCATTTTTCAAAAGTTTATATTCGGAAAATTGGTGAGAAAGCATACTGAACGCATTGGCAATTATGAGGAAGAACGCCAATTCTTTTTAAATTTCTTTGACGTAAAGTCTTTTATTATAATGGCCTTCATGATAACATTCGGCATCAGCATCCGTGCGCTGAATTTAGCTCCGGAACGATTCATCGCCGTTTTCTATTCGGGACTTGGGTCTTCCCTATTCTTGGCAGGTGTCTTATTCGGATACAATTTTTGCAAAGGGGCTTGCAAAGGGCTGACCACAGGCTCAACAGCACAGAAAGATATTATAGAAGATTAAACTGCACTTAATTTCTATCACGGTTAAATTATATACGAAAGGGAAAAATATGATTAAAGTACTGTTCGTGTGCCACGGCAACATATGCCGCTCCCCTATGGCTGAATTTTTATTGAAAGATATGGTTAACAAAGCAGGTCTGGCTGATAAATTTCAAATTGCTTCTGCAGCTACCAGCCGCGAAGAAATCGGTAATCCCGTTCACTACGGAACCAGAAACAAGCTGGAACCTCTCGGCATATCTACCAAGGGCAAGACTGCAGTGCAGATGACAAAAAAGGATTACGATTATTACGACTACATAATCATAATGGATGAAAATAATCGACGCAACGCCCTAAGGCTTTTGGGGAAAACACAAGCCTCGAAGCTTTACAGTCTTCTCGACTTCACTTCCCGGCCGGGCGATATTGCAGATCCTTGGTATACAGGTGATTTCGATAAAACTTTTGATGACATCGACAGAGGATGCCGCGGATTTCTACGTTATTTAAAAGAAGAAGGAAAGATTTGATGTATTACGTCTATATGCTCAGATGCGGTGACGGATCTATATATACCGGCATTACCACCGATCTTCACCGGCGCTTCCAAGAACACCGCTTGGGAAAAGGCGCCAAGTACACTAAAAGCCATGGCGCTGTCAAAATAGAAGCTGCGTGGAGCTGCAATGACAGATCTTTGGCTTCAAGAATGGAAGCTGTAATAAAAAGGCTCCCCAAGAAAGAGAAAGAGTTTCTGGCAAGGGAGCCTTCAAAATTTTATTTGATTTTAAAAGATAAACTTAATTGCAATCTTTATAATCCTGTAGTATAATATGTTCGTTATCGTCGCCCATAGTTTTGCAAAGTTTTATTCGCTAGTGTGGCTCAATGGCAGAGCAGCTCATTCGTAATGAGCAGGTTGGGGG
>UQEW01000034.1 GCA_900540145.1 uncultured Eubacteriales bacterium | reverse complement strand
AAAATATGAGAAAGAAGATATATATACTGGTGTTTGCCCTGATTTGTATACTCTCCCTTGCGGCCTGTGGTTCGGAGGAGAAAAAGGATGTAGCTACTGTCGATATAGATGCTGTCATAGCTGAAATTGATGAGGCAGTATCCGCAGCGGAGCTTACCGATGAAGAACTGATCCAGGTCGAAGACCTGAAGGCGGAGATGAAGGAGAAGATAGAAGCTGCTGATACTGAAGAAGAAAGACAGGATATAGTTGATGAGTATAAGGCTAAGATAGAAGAGATAACAAGCGGCAAGACGAGCAGAGAGACGGTCATAGACGCAGAAGAGGAGAGCAATGACAGCGACTCAAATTCACAGTCGAGTGATTCCGGCGATAAGTCGTTGAGCAGCAGCTCCGGCTCATCAAGTAAGCCAAGTTCTGGCTCGTCCGGATCGAGTAGTTTAGGCAGCAGCTCAAGTTCCGGCTCCAGTGGCAGTTCCGATTCAAGCAGCACAGCCGTCAAGGAAAAGGTCTGGGTCGTCGATGTCCCTGCCGTATATGAAAAGGAGCCGATATATGAAGGCGGATATGATGGTTATTGGATAAAAGACTTGGATTGAAATATTATTTTAAAAACTCAAGATCCTACCGAATTTCAGAATAAGAAACAAGAACTTCGCAACTCAGGAAACAATCAGTTTACTTCTGGCAAGGGGTTGGCAGCCGAAATCGTAGGCTACAGAGATGTCTGCGTCCAGGAGGAGCAGGGACACTGGGAATATAGATAGAATAACATAAGGTTAGAAAAGGATACCAAAGTGTTCTTTTTATAGATAAGATATTGAGACATAGGACAAGCTTCAAGTTGAATGTTTTATGGAAAAATGTAAAATTAAAAAACTCGCTTTCGCGAGTTAATCCACGCCATGTGGAGCCCAAAGGGCGATTTGAAAAATTCTTTATTTGAACCTGTAGTGTAATCTCATATGGTAGTCATCTGAGATAAATAAACTATACTACGATCAGAACAAGATGTCAATAGCCGCATAAATTTTAATAAAAGAAAGGAAAAAAGATGGACAAGTATTATATCGGACTGGATATAGGAACCAACTCCGTAGGCTGGGCTGTAACCGATGAAAACTACAATATCCTCAAACGAAAAGGCAAGAGAATGTGGGGAATCAGACTCTTTGAGAGCGCCAATACGGCTGCTGATCGGAGATCGTTCAGAGCGGCCAGAAGACGGCTGCAAAGACGTAAGCAGAGAATAGACCTTTTGCAGGAACTCTTTGCCAAAGAAATGCAAAAGACAGATCCGACCTTTTTCATAAGGCTGAATGAAAGCAGGCTTCACGTTGAAGACAAATCGGTAGATAGCAAATTTCCGCTTTTCATGGATGAGGGCTATACCGACAGAGAGTTTTATGACAGATTTCCGACTATTTTCCATCTGAGAAAAGAACTGATCGAAGATACGGCGCCTTGCGATATAAGACATCTCTATCTGGCGTTGCATCATATCCTCAAAAACAGAGGACATTTCCTTATAAGCGGCGAACTTGAAAATGCCAAAAGTTTTAGCACGGTAACAGGGCAGTTTGAGGATATCATGTACGATGAATTTAATCTGGAAGTCAGCCGGGATAAATGGCGTGACTTTGAAAAAACTCTCCGCGACAAGAAGATGCCGGCCAGTTCCAAGGCAAAGACGCTGCTTTCATATTTTGACCTTGAAATTGAGGGAGAAAGTGCGGAAGATACAAAACATCGAAAAGCGGCGGCAGAAAACATATGCAAGCTGATGGTGGGCAATAAAGGCGACCTCACTAAGATCTTCGGCAAAGAATTCGACGGCCTTGAAAAATCGTCTTTCAGCTTTGGGGATTCCACCTATGATGACGCCATAAGACCGAATATACAGGACGCTTTGCCGGAAAAGAGTCATGTGATCGACGCTGTAAAGGCTTTGTACGACTGGAACATTCTCGTCGATATCCTCGATGGGGAAGAGTACATCTCTTTTTCCAAGGTAAAACAGTATGAAGTTCATCAGGAAAACTTGCGTTCACTGAGGAAATTTTTTAAGAAATATCTTTCAAAGGAAGAATACAAAAAGTTCTTTGATGATCCGGCAGACAATGCAAACTACGCAGCATATATCGGCAGTGTCAAGGCTAAAGGGAAAAAAATCGATGTCAAGAAGTGTGCGGAAGATGATTTTTATAAAGGACTAAAAAAATTGCTTGAAAATATACAGCCTGCCGATGAGGATCGCTCTCTGCATGAAATGCTGTTCGGAGAGGCAGAGAGAAAGACTCTCCTGCCGTTACAGCGCAGCAAGGACAACGGCGTTATTCCAAACCAGATACATAAGGCAGAACTGAAAAAGATCCTGGAAAACGCCGAAAAACATTTTCCTTTCCTGAAAGAGAAAGATGAAAACGGTAAAACGGTAACAGACAAGCTCATTTCAATATTTGAATTTCGGATCCCTTATTATGTCGGGCCGCTGAGCGATAGGCATAAGGACAGAGGCGCAAACGTCTGGATCGTGAGGAAAGAAGAGGGCAGAATTTATCCGTGGAATTTTGATGATAAGGTGGACCGGGAAAAGTCCAACGAAGCATTTATCGACAGGATGACCAATAAGTGTACTTATCTTATCGGTGAGGATGTATTGCCTAAGAATTCTCTGCTTTACAGAAGATACATGGTGCTTAATGAACTCAACAATCTGCAGATAAGAGGAAACAAGATTTCCGTAGGGCTGAAACAGCGCATATATAACGACCTTTTCTGCAAACATACTAAAGTGACGGGGAAAAGGCTCCTTGAATACTTACAGACAGAAGACCGCGATCTGAAAATGGAAGATCTCAGCGGCTTTGATCAGGACTTCAAAGTTAGCCTCTCATCTTATCTTGATTTTCAGAAAAAAGTGTTCGGTGATGAAATGGCAAAAGACAAAGTCAGGGCTGTAGTAGAAGACGTTATCCGCTGGAAGACCATCTACGGCGACGACTATCAGATGACCGAACAAGTGATAAAGCACGAGTACCCTGACGTTTTAACTGAAGAACAGCTCAAAGCAGTAAGGCGGCTGCGGTATACGGGCTGGGGAAACTTTTCCGCGAAGTTCTTAAACGGCATAGAGGGTGTAAACAAAGAAACTGGCGAGGTCTATACGATAATACATGCTTTGTGGGAAACTAACTGTAACTTGATGCAGCTTCTGAGCTCTGATTTTACCTTTACCGAAGAAATAGCCAGGCACAATGATGGAGCCCAGGGAGAGGTGAAAGAGATTTCGTACGAATCTCTTGTGAAAGACCTGATAGTATCGCCAGCCATAAAACGTGCGATATGGCAGACGGTGCAGATAGTAGAGGAGATTCGCCACGTCATGGGCTCAGATCCCGATAAAATCTTTGTAGAAATGGCCCGTGAAAACGAAGAAAGAGATCAAAACGGCAAGGGAAAACGAAAAGCCTCGCGAAAGAACCGGCTTTTGGAACTTTACAGAAACTGTGAAGCGGATGTGCGGGACTGGATCAAAGAGATCGAAGATACCGATGAAAGGAAGTTCAACAGCATCAAGCTCTATCTTTATTACACGCAGATGGGCAGGTGTATGTATACGGGCGAGCAGATAGACCTCGGGCAGCTCATGTCTGGCAGCAGCAGGTGGGATAGAGACCACATCTATCCTCAGTCGAGGATAAAGGATGACAGCCTTGATAATTTGGTACTGGTAAAACGTGAATTTAATGCAAAGAAAAGCAACGGGATATTATCGCCGGAAATTCAAAAACAACAAAGAGTTCAATGGGCTAAACTGCTTAAAATGGGTCTCATAAGTAAGAAAAAATATGACAGGCTAACGCGCACAGGAGATTTTACAGATGACGAGCTGGCAGGCTTCATAAGTAGACAACTTGTGGAAACCCGTCAGTCGTCTAAGACGGTGGTGGAACTTCTCGGAAGGCTTATGCCGGACAGCAGGATAGTACAGGTCAAAGCGGGAATAACATCGGAATTCCGAAGGCATGATCTCAATGTACTAAAGTCAAGAAGAGTAAACGACTATCACCATGCAAAGGATGCATATCTAAATATTGTAGCGGGTAATGTGTATAACGCCAAGTTTACATCAAACCCTCACACATGGCTGAAAAACAATAAAGACAGAGAATATAATGTCAGCCGCGTATTCGATTTCGATGTATACCGTGGAAAGACAAAGGTTTGGGAAGCTCCTAAGTATAACGGCAAAGCCAGAAATGAAAACGGTGAAAAGTATGGCGGTACTCTTGATCTCGTCCGGGCAACGGTCAAGAGAAACGACATCCTGTATACGGAGTATGCATATTGTGATAAAGGTGGGCTTTTCAACGCTACAATTGTAAAAAAGGGCAAGGGAGCGCCGATACAGCTGAAAGCGGGGCTTGATACGGAAAAGTACGGCGGATACAACAGCACCAACACTTCATACTTTGCGCTCATCGAATTTGACGGCAAGAAGGGCGAAAGAGTGAGGAACGTAATGGAAGTGCCGATTTACGTGGCCAACATGCTCGGCCATGATCCCGACGCCTATCTCAGGTACTGCACAGACGTCAAAGGACTCAAAAATGTCCGCATACTCAGACCGTGCATCAAGAAGAATTCTCTGATCATCGTTGACGGCTATCCGATGAGGATAAGGGGCACAACGGAAATGCAGTTATTGATGAAAAATGGAATTCAACCTGCTTTCGTTAAACAAGAAAGGCTGATAAGAAATATAGAGAAATACCTGGATAAGAATCAGGATTACGACGTGAGCGAGAGGTTTGATAAAATGACGGACGACGAGCTCATTGAACTGTACGATGACGTGGTAACAAAACTTTTGACAACGTATGCTAAGAGACCGGCAAACCAGGGAAAACTTATGAAAGAAAACCGAGAAAATTTCGCCGCATTAACGTTAAAAGAAAAAGCGATTCTTTTGAACGGCGCCCTTAATATGCTCAGGTGTGACGTTGAAACCAAGGCGGATCTCAGCGCCGTAGGCGGAAGTAAAAACGCGGGTAATATGGCGGTGAATAAGAATACGTTTGGCAAAAGCAAGTTGATTTTAGTCAACCAATCCGTAACCGGCCTTTACGAAAACAGGACAGAACTTTGATATGAGCTGGAGGACTGTGGTCATAACGGGCTGCGCCAAGCTCGATTATAAGATGGATTATCTGGTCGTGCGAAAAAACGATCATACGAGCAGGATACACCTCAGCGAAATCGGCATGCTGATGATCGAATCAACAGCCGTTTCGCTGACGGCGGTACTGCTGTGCGAGATGACAAGGCGAAAGATCAAAGTGGTTTTCTGCGATGAGCAGCATAATCCTCACTCCGAACTGCTGCCGTATTACGGCAGCCACGACACCAGCATCAAAGTTAAAAAACAGATACAGTGGAGTGAGCATATCAAAGAAACTGTCTGGACCGAAATAGTAGGCGAAAAGATACGCAAGCAAGCCTGCCATCTTGAAGACAGAGGCTATTCAGAACGGGCTGACATGTTGAGACAGTATGTCAGAGAGATGGAATTCGCCGACGCAAGCAACAGAGAAGGCCACGCGGCCAAGGTATATTTTAATACTCTGTTCGGACTCGATTTTACGAGAAGCTGTGAAAATTCCATAAATGCTGCTTTGAATTATGGATATGGCATACTGCTTTCATTTTTTAACCGCGAAATCGTATCTAATGGATACATAACGCAGATTGGTCTTTGCCACGATAACATGTTTAATCAGTTCAACCTTGCCTCTGATCTGATGGAACCTTTCAGAACCCTTGTAGACAGAAAAGTCGTAATAATGCAGCCGGAAAAATTTGAGCATGAAGAAAAGATGACTCTTGTATCGCTTATGAGCGATGAAGTGATGATTGACGGCAGGCATAACTTTGTATCCAACGCCATCAGGATATATTGCCGTAGCATATTTGACGCACTTAACGAAAACGATATATCGTTAATTAGGTTTTATCAGGATGAATTATAGATATATGAGAGTAATAGTTTTTTTTGACTTACCGACAGAAACAGCTGAAGACAAAAAAGAATACAGGGATTTCCGAAAATTTCTCATCAAAAAAGGTTTTATGATGTTGCAGGAAAGCGTATATTGCAAACTTGCCCTCAATATGACCGTAGCGGATGCTATTGTTCAGTCTGTCAAAAGCAGTAAGCCAAAAGCAGGACTTGTACAGCTTCTCGTGATAACGGAAAAACAGTTCAACAAAATGGAATTCATAGTCGGATCGGCGCAAAATACAGTGATCGACTCGGACGAAAGGCTGGTGATATTGTGAAACTCGTTTATTACGATATGAGTACAGCCTTTGGTCTGCAAGCAAACGATGTCAACTCCATAGTAATTGAAGCGCCGAATCAGTTTGAAAAGTTCCTAATAGAACTTCATGCTTCTATAGAAGAAAAAGAAGATTATTTCGCCCTTTATGACGATGCAGATGATAAATTGGATCTGCATAAAACAGGAGATATAATCATATCGCCCTTTGATTTGTCGTTTGATAAAAGAGAAGTTCAGAAGAAACTGTACAGCGAGTTAGATGAAATAATGTTTAATGAAGGATTTCAGGAAGAATTTGCCTCTATACGGGGGAAATTATTGGGGATGCTTGACAAGATCAGAGAGGTTTCTGACTATGATCTTGAATCTGAAGATGAATTTGATTCAACTGCATTATTTCGTCTTTATGATATGCATATCGCAAATCCAAAGGGTAGATTTGATGAAAAACTTATTGAATACATAATAACAATGAAAAAGCTGACGGGTAAGAATTTCTTTACGGTTGCTAATTGTGAATCATTTTTGACCCCAGACTCTTATAAACATTTGGCAAAATGCGCCAAATATTATGATATTTGTATTGTTTTTTTGAGCAACAGGCAGATTGAATTGCTTAAGGACAAAAATACATATATAATAGACATGGATTTGTGTGAAATACACTGATATGCCATATGGAATACAAAGCGTGTAGTGGCGCTTTACTCGAAAATTGAGGTTTGAGAGTAGTGTAATTTCATATGGTAGTCAAACAACAGGCATTGCATTCTATCTAAATTCTGTGTTTGAGAGTAGTGTAATTTCATATGGTAGTCAAACTTGTATTTTAAATTTTATTTCTCGTTTGTCGTTTGAGAGTAGTGTAATTTCATATGGTAGTCAAACCCTGCCAATTTCTATTTATAGTCGCTTGCTCGTTTGAGAGTAGTGTAATTTCATATGGTAGTCAAACTTTAGTTATGAAAGATTATTTAGTTGAAATGTTTGAGAGTAGTGTAATTTCATATGGTAGTCAAACTGCCGAATCGTTTAGTATGGGAGCATTGGAGTTTGAGAGTAGTGTAATTTCATATGGTAGTCAAACCACAATGCCCGATTGACGCCGTGAGTTATAGTTTGAGAGTAGTGTAATTTCATATGGTAGTCAAACCCTATGGTCATCCTATCATTGCCGTTTTGAGTTTGAGAGTAGTGTAATTTCATATGGTAGTCAAACATAATTTATCTTCTACTGGCAACGGTAATAGTTTGAGAGTAGTGTAATTTCATATGGTAGTCAAACCAGTGCAGTCATAACCCGTATATATCCGAAGTTTGAGAGTAGTGTAATTTCATATGGTAGTCAAACACTCCAATGCAGGATAGGGCAAATTTCAGAGTTTGAGAGTAGTGTAATTTCATATGGTAGTCAAACATTATTATTATCATCAACAACAAAATACTTGTTTGAGAGTAGTGTAATTTCATATGGTAGTCAAACATAATTTATCTTCTACTGGCAACGGTAATAGTTTGAGAGTAGTGTAATTTCATATGGTAGTCAAACCAGTGCAGTCATAACCCGTATATATCCGAAGTTTGAGAGTAGTGTAATTTCATATGGTAGTCAAACAATATTGGTGAACAGCCAGTTTATAATCGTGTTTGAGAGTAGTGTAATTTCATATGGTAGTCAAACGCAGACCCTTGAGATATATCACCTAACATTTGTTTGAGAGTAGTGTAATTTCATATGGTAGTCAAACGCCCACATAAAGCACACTGCATCTTCGTTTGTTTGAGAGTAGTGTAATTTCATATGGTAGTCAAACCCCATCTGCAGCAATAGAATCAACTGATATGTTTGAGAGTAGTGTAATCTCACATGGTAGTATGCATAAATAACACACTATTTTTAAAAACGAATTGTAGCATATTTTAGGACACGTGAGCTAAAATCACGCAGCCCGCGCAGCAGAGCAGATCAGGTTTAGTCGCGCCTCATACGAGGCGCGTGAGTAGAAATACCAAGAGCAGTAGCGAAAAGGGCGAGCCCAGGGGTGCGCCTCGCATTAGGTGCGTGAATCAAAATAGCTCGTGAGGTTGATAATGCCGGGCATACAAAGCCCTTTATTTTATGAGCATTAGTAAAAATGTGTTTGATACATCTGTGAAATAGTGCTGACAATCTAAAAAACATCCATACGTATTCAAAAATCCAGTAAAACATTAAATTAAAGATTTTATTACAGAATCAACCTGACACAATTTTTCTCAGTTGGTCACAATTTCTCAGTTGGTCACAATTTCTCAGTTGGCCGCAATTTCCCTAATATATCGTATCATCTCAATCCGAGGCATCTTTTGCCGCTGAGGGATACGCTCCCAATTTGACACATTATAAATTTATAACAACTGATACTTCTTAAGCTTGCCATATAATGTCTGCCGCGAAATGTTCAGTTCAACAGCCGTTTTGCTTACGTTATATCTATTAGCAATAAGCGATCTGGAAATTATTTCTTTTTCAAGCACGCTTAGCTGATCTTCCAAAGTCTTTCCGGGAGAGATATAAGATTCGAAATTTTTACCGAACGATTCTCCTGAAGTGTCGGAGCCTGTCTCAGCTTTTCCGCTATAATTCGGATTATTGGAAGGGTTGCGCAACGAATTTATTGAATTATTAGAATTGCTCACGTCCTTTGAAAACTTCGAAAGAGTAGGGGATTCTCCGCTGAGCTGACCTCCGCTGAGTTGACCGCCGCTGAGTTGACCGCCGTTGACCGTGCTGCTACCGTTAGCCACGCTGTTACCGTTGAATGCGCTATTGTTATTGCTGCTGCTTGGACCATCGTAGCCGTTGAGCGCGTCATCAGTATCTGCATTGGAATTAGGACTTAAGTTGGTATTGCTGAACATGTAGTTTGGCAGGTCGGACATGGTTATAAGCCCTTGAGATCTGATAGTGCATGCGTATTCGATGACATTTTTCAGTTCTCTCACGTTTCCCTCCCAAGGCTGAGAAATCAAGAAGGCCATAGTTTCATCATCAATGCCGGCAATAAAATGATTTAGACGAGCATTGAATATTTTTATATAATGTTCACAGACAAGAGGAATATCATCGAGGCGTTGGCGCAGCGGCATTATGGCATAACTGGCGACATTTAGACGATAGAATAAGTCTTTTCTGAAACGATTTTCTTCAACCATTGTAGATAGATTCTCATTGGTAGATGCGATTATCCGGACGTCAACTTCTCTTTCCACAGTGTCTCCTACTCTTCGTATAGATTTGTTTTCAATTACACGTAATAATTTGGCTTGCAGATCCATGGAAAGTGAGTTTATTTCATCAAAATATAAAGTGCCGCCATCAGCGACCTCAAAAAGACCGGGTCTGTCTATGGCACCGGTAAAACTTCCTTTTACAGAACCGAACAATGTGCTTTCGATCAGGTTGTCAGGTATAGCGGCGCAGTTTTGGATTATAAAGGGATTTCGCTTTCTTGGACTGTTATTATGGATAGTGTGAGCTATAAGCTCTTTGCCGGTACCGGTTTCGCCGTAAATAAGAACGCTGGAATCTCCGGCAGCCAATTTTTTTAAAACATCAAAAGATGCTAAAAATGTTTTATTTCTGGTAATTATATCTTCAAAATTATATTTCGCAGAAAAGTTTTTACGTTTTTTTTGCCCTCCCCGGCTGCTCAGTTCTACAGACATTACCATACAGCCTATTACGCCGGTTTCATTGATTAAAGGATAGGCTGAATTTAAAGCTTTCTTTGGTATACCGTTAACTTCAAAATGCTGAAGTTCATTAACTATCATGCTTTTTGAGTCTATAGCCTTGAATACAGTAAAATCTTCTCTTTTAAAGAAAGGGTACAGATCGAAAATTGAACGGCCTACGGCGTTTTCGTAACGTATCATATTGATCTGGTCGTTGAAATCTTCATAATAAAGGACTTTGCCATTTACATCGATTATTAAAATACTGTCTGTATGTCCAAATAATTCTTTGAAAACTTTATCCTCTCGCTTCACATCCTGCCTCCTCATGTCTATAAGAAAGTTCATAATTTTATAATAATAATAACATATTATTGATAAATAACAAGACAATATGTCTGTAAAACATTCAAATTGTCAAAAAATTAGACATATAATTGTGCAAGAACACAATAGGCACACCTGAATAGCACTTAAAATGTGTAATTTTACACACATTTTTTGTTGGCATAGTTGTTGCAGTAAATTACTTTTAAATTAATGCAATATTAACATTTGTGAATTTTTATTTATAATATTGCATAAATATGCAAAAAGTGGTATTATCGTTACTTGTGAGGAGGGACAAATATTATGGACAAACTGAAATTTGGAATGCTTGGGCTGAACTATGATACTGAAGCAGGCAGAGGATGGCCGGGAGCCAGATATGCGCCTAACAGCATAAGAGCAGCATTGAGCGGCATAATGAACAGGATGGAGGACGGATATCTGTTTGACGTTAACGAAAATCGCCTCGTAGATTACAACAAGATCGAATTAAAGGACTTCGGCAACTGTGATAATATTGCTCACTATGAACACTTTAAGGCATTGAAGGATATGGCCGAGGAAATTAAAAAAGTAATGGCAGAAGGATATAAGCCTATTTTGCTTGGCGGAGATCATTCCGTTACTAATGCAGGAATTATGGCTCTGCATGATGTTGCCGACGGAAAAATAGGTATCATCGACTTTGACGCTCATCTGGATTTGAAGTTTGACTCGGAAGTTCAGGGAAAATATTCAGGCTCCAGCGAGATAAGAAGGGCTACCGAAATGGAAAAATACGATGCCAAGAACATAGTTGAAATTGGACCTAGAGGTTATAACTATCCTGAGCACTATCATTTTATAAAAGAAAGCGGCATAGGAATATTCACTGCAAGAGACTTGAATAGACTCGGTGTTGAAGAAGTAGCTAAGAGAACATTGGAAAAAGTAAGAGAAAATACAGATTATGTTTATATGACAGTTGACATTGACGCTCTTGATATGGCTTATGCACTGGGCTCAGGCGGACAAGAACCTGCAGGACTGACCCATTTCCAACTGTCTGATCTGATTAAGGCATGCGCTCCGTATGTAGATATTATAGACTTTGTAGAAGTTAATCCAATGACTGACCATAGAGAACTGACCAGCCATGTGTGCGCGAATCTGGTATTGGATTATATTGCTGCCAGATATTATGACGCCTTCGAAAAGTAATTGGTCAGCTTTAGAAAGCGGGTACATATTATGAAAATTGTTTACAAGATAAATAATGTAATTGTAAAACTTGAAGAGATTTTGATTGCGGCAGCTGTACTGATCATGTCCTTTATGCTTATCTTCAATGTGGTCGGAAGGCTTTTCGGAAAGGGGATAAACGCCACAGAAGAGATAGGCCTGTATTGCATATATATAATAACTTTTATCGGATTGAGTTATGCCGTAACTACGGGAAAACACATCAACATGTTAGGGCTGTTTGACTTTATGCCTCATAAGATACAGAAAGTCGACGCACTTATAATAAGTGCGGTTACAGCGGTCACTATGGGCGTATTGACCTATATATCCTTTACGTATGTAGGCTCCTTGAAGATGATAGGCAGAGTGTCTGTAAATCTTCAGGTACCACAATACATAGTTGTGGCAGTGATATCCTTTGGATTTTTGTTTGCATGTGTGCAATATATACTTGTATTTATTAAAAATTTACAGGAAAAAGAGATATACCTTGGCCTTAACACCCCATATGTGCCGGATATCAGAAGGGAGGAAAAGTAGATGTTAGCAGTTTTATTGATAATCATGTTCGCGTGCCTTCTGCTTGGATTCCCGATGTTCATGTGCATGGTATTAAGTTCAACCGTAGTAATATTTGTATATTTGACCATGATGCCGGAGACCACTATTATACAGCAATTGATGGAAGGCATCGGCTCTTTTGCACTGCTTGCTATACCACTGTTTATTTTTGCAGCGGATATAATGAGCGCCGGCCATACGGCCAAGAGATTGGTTGATTTTGTAAAATCTTTTACCGGACATATACACGGCGGTCTTGGAATTACTCTAGCCGGAACTTGCACGCTGTTTGGAGCTATTTCCGGTTCATCTCAAGCTACTGTGGTTGCTATTGGAAAGACCTTAAGACCGCAAATGCTGGCAGCAAATTACCGGCAGTCTGATACAGATGGACTTATAGTTTCCGCAGCCAATATAGCCGCACTGATACCTCCAAGTGTTACGATGATAATGTACAGTGTAGTAACAGGAGCATCGGTAGGAGAGATGTTTGTAGCCGGTATAGGCCCTGGAATACTGCTCTTTTTACTCTTCTCCATATATCAATATTTTCACGCGAAGAAGCTTAACATTCCTAGAGAGAAGAAAACCACATGGAAGGAAAGAGGGCAAGCTTTCAGAAAAGGTCTGTTACCTCTGGGATTCCCTGTAATAATTGTAGGCAGCATTTATTCAGGTATTGCAAGCCCTACTGAGGCTGCAGCAGTGTCTGTATTATATGCGCTTATTTTGGAAATGTTCATATACAGGACTATCACCATCAAGGATCTGGGCAAGATTGCTCTCTCTACAGGAGCAGTTACAGGCACCTTATTTATCCTCCTTGCCAGTGGTCAGATATTTTCACTGGTTCTAACATATGCCAATGTACCGCAGATGATAGCTACCAATGTGCTGGGCGCAGATCCTTCCATGACGGTGATCCTGCTTTGGGTAACGGTATTCTTCTTCATTGCGGGAATGTTCGTAGACCCGTTGATTGCCGTAGTAGTCGTTACTCCGATATTCTATGAGCCGGCTATGGCAGCAGGAATCGACCCGATATGGCTTGGTATCATAATTACTGTACAATGTATTCTCGGAGCTATTTCGCCTCCGTTTGGATGCAACATATTCACTGCATGCGCTGCTTTTGATGTTTCATACATGAAAGTAGTAAGGGGGCTTCCGGTATATCTGATTATAATGATAGCTGTATCTGTACTGTTTATCTTCTTCCCTCAGATAATCACATTCTACAGATGGTTCTGATAAACCGTTAATCAAAGGTTGATACTATTATAGGTTTTAAAGGTTTTATAGGTTGTTAAAATTAAAAGGCTAAGAAAGGAGAAACGACTTATGAAAAAGAAATTTTTGGCCCTGGCAATGCTTCTGTTGCTGACCATAGTGATGGCGGTTGCATTTACTAGCTGTGGCGGTGACGACAGCAATGGTGGCGGCGCGGAAACAGACGGAGATGTAACTGTATGGAAACTTGCTCATTCAGAAAGTACAGACACCATGTATGACCGTTACGCTCACAAGTTCGCAGATCTGGTTGAAGAAAAATCCGATGGAAGAATACAGGTTGACATATATCCTGTAGGTTCTCTCGGAGATACTGCTTCACAAGTTGAAATGCTTATGAATGGCAGCATTCAGTTGGGAATCTTTGCTTCCAGCGATGTAGGAGATTTGTTCCCTGCGGTACAAGCTCTGTCACTTAACTTCGTATTTTCAGACGACAACGCTGTTAACGCTCAGGTGCTGACAGAAGGAAAAGCTACAGCTGCACTGGATGAAATGTTCGCTGAAAGAAATCTGGTAACTTATGACTGGTTTACTTTAGGAAACATGCAGTGGGGTTCAGCGACAGTTCCAATCAGAACTGTGGATGATTTTGATGGATTCAAGATGAGAATCATGTCATCTCCTTTGCTTTCAGCCAACTATGAGGCTTTTGGCGCTACACCTACTCCTTTGGCATTTACCGAGACATATTCAGGATTGCAGCTTGGTACAGTTGATGGTACAGAGCAGCCTATGAACGCCATGGAAGAGATGAAATTCTATGAAGTATTGGATTATATCACTATGTCCAATCATGCGCAAATGGCTTCCTTCATGTCAATGAACGGTGATTTCTACAATTCACTTTCTGATGAAGACAAGGCAATGCTGGAAGAGATAAAAGAAGAACTCAGACCTTTCGCTCTTGAAACTCTTGAGACTCTGCTTGATGAAAAGACCAAGATAATCAAAGAGAACAAGCCTGAGCTTGAATTTATTGAGCTTACTGACGAAGAAAGACAGGCATTTATTGACGCCAGCATGCCTGTAAGGGATCAGATAGAGGAGTTTGCCGGTGAAGAAGGCAAAGAGATATTCAACTTGTTGCTGGAAGATGTGGAAACGTATAGCAATTAGCGTTTGATATGACAATATCAGACAATATCAGCTCGGTAAAGCATTCTTAAAAATAGCTGAGCAAACTTATAAAATGACAATAGGAGTTATCTTGTCTTGGTTATCTTGCTTCCAACAAGATAGCTCCTTTTAAATAACAGAAGGCGAATACGGAAGGTAAATTATATGAGAAAACTTAGACAAGAAGTGGACGTCCCTTTGAGTGCTGTAACTCACGATATAAAACAGATAAAGCGTGATTTTTATAAAGCCAAGGGAGAGGCATTGGTAAAAGCATTGAAAAAGAACTTCTTTGAAGCTTACTATGCAGAAACCAAGGAGGAAGCAGCCCGCCTTGTAGGCGGGCTGATTGAGGACGGAAGCATAATAGGTGTGGGAGACTCTCACAGCTTTTATGAACTTGGTATGGAGCAGGAGCTGAAGGATAGAGGATGCAGACTGATACCTAATGTGGCGGCTTTGAACCTTCACAGCTACAATAGTGCAGAGTACGGCTATGTCAAAGCCCCTACCAGGGAGCAGGCCAGGGATATATTAGCCGATTATTTGACCAGCGATGTCTTCGTGCTCAGCGCCAACGCCATAACTATGGAAGGCGAAATTATCAATGTGGACGGAGTAGGAAACAGAATCGCAGGCAGCCTTTATGGAGCAGACAGGATTATCATGATAGTAGGCATCAACAAGATAACTCAAAACGAGGCAGAAGCCAGATCCCGCATTTCCAATGTTGCAGCGCCTATGAACAAGATAAAATACGGGGAGACTTGTCCAAGCGTGATTGCCGGCAAATGTGCCAACTGCCGCTCGGAAAACAGATTTTGCAACATCACAACTATCCTGCACAAAAAACCTATAGAGTCGGATTATCACATAGTAATTGTAGGAGAGGAGCTGGGATTCTAATAAAATGAATGAAAGATTAAAAGCTGCAGACATATTGGCGGCTTATGAAAGAATAAAAGGATATGTCTATAAAACTCCGCTGGAACGTTCCATGTATTTGAGCAATGGCAGCCGAAACTATTATTTTAAGCTGGAAAGCCTCCAAAGTGTTAAAAGCTTCAAGATAAGGGGCGCTATCAGCAGGATGACGGTCCTTTCTGAAGAGGAAAAGGCAAGAGGTGTGGCGACTATTTCCACAGGTAATAACGGCGCGGCTGTAAGCTATGCAGCTAAGCTTTTGGGGATAGAAAAGGCTGTGGTCATCTGCCCCACGACTACACCAAAGGCCAAGCTGGATAAGATAAAGTATTACGGCGCTCAAATAGTGCAATTGGGAGAAAACATCGACCGGGCCAGAGCCTTGGGCTTTGATTACGTCAGAGAGTATGGGATGACTTATATAGACCCTTGCTTTAATGACGAAGTTGTATATGCGGGCCAAGGAACTGTGGGGCTTGAAATCCTTAAACAAAATCAAGATATAGACACTATCGTTGTTCCTATAGGAGGAGGCGGCCTTATAACCGGTATAGCTGTTGCGGCGAAGCATATAAAGCCGGATGTACGGATTATAGGCGTTCAAACGGAGGTATGTCCGGCTTTTATCAAAGCCTTTGAGGATAACGTTTTTTACGGCCAGTATCCTATAAGCGGTTCTACCGTATGCGACGCACTGGTCGGAGGAGTCGGAAAGCTGTCATTTGAAATTCTAAGGAACTATGTGGACGATATAGTTAAGGTTAAGGAAGATAACATAAGAAAAGCTATAAGCCATATGGCCAGAAAAGAAAAGTTCGTCGTTGAAGGCGGCGCTGCTGTTACTTTGGCCGCTGTCATGGAAGACCCAGACAGGATAGGCGGCAGAGAAGTGGCGCTTGTAATGAGCGGCGGAAACATCGACGGCGATCTTCTGACAGAAATACTGAATGAATATAAGCTATGAAAGGAATGACCGACATGGAAATAAGCGTACTTAGCAGAAAAGAATTGGAAAAAATCCTGGAAATGCCAAAAGTAATCCAGGGAGTAGAAGAAGTATATAAGTTGAAATCTCAGGGAAAGACCGTAGTATGGCCTTACCTGGAACATCATTTTGATGAATACAATGCAGTTACCGACGTAAAATCAGGAGTGGTTTATGGCGATATCAACATTCACGGACTGAAATTGCTCAACACATTTCCTATGAACAGCCAAAAAGGCTTGCCGCCGTTTACGGGAATGCTTATGGCTTTCGATTCTACTACCGGCGTGCCTCTTGGAATAATGGACGCATCATATATAACCTGCATGAGGACCGGCGCTGCCGGAGCCATAGGAGCGGCGGCCCTGGCAAGGAAAGACTCGCAGGTGCTTTTCGTACTCGGAGCAGGCAAACAGAGTATATATCAGATAGCAGCTACCCTCATACTGCTGCCTCAGCTGAAGAAAGTATATATTGCGGACCCTCTGGATTACGACAATGCGAAAAAATTTGCGGCGTCATTACCTGAACGTCTTGAAGCGGATTTCTCCTTGGAAACAGGCAATGTAGAATTCTCTGCGGCGCAGGATATGGCCCAGGCACTCGGCGAAAGCGATGTAGTCATTACCATAACTCCTGCCAGAAAACCTGTTATCAAGAAGGAATGGATTCGCCCGGGAACTCACCTCAGCTGCGTAGGAGCTGATATGAAAGGAAAGGAAGAAATCGACCCTGAACTTTTCAGAGATGCCAGAGTTTTTTGCGACGACGTCAATCAATGCGCCAACGTAGGTGAATCTGAAATACCTGTAAAGACAGGAGTCATCAAGAAAGAAGATATTAAAGGAGAAATAGGCCAGGTACTTTGCGGACAAATAGAGGGAAGAATCTCCCCTGAAGACATAACCATATTCGACGCCACCGGTATCGCTCTTTTAGACCTTGTAACCGCTAAAACGGCCATTGCGCTGGCCAAAGAAAAGAATTTGGGCAAACTGGTTGAAATATAAGCTTAAGGAGGACTACTGATGAAAATTGATGATTTTGTGCTGGAAAATTGGCTGAATCCTGCCTGCGACAGTGAAAAGAACAAGATATATTTAGGCGGCAGCTGTGTGTCGCCTATGACAGTAGAAGAAATGTTTGAAGTTACGGGACAAGATCTTAATGAGTTTTTAGAAGACTTTAGAAAGATGGATCTTGGGTACCCCAGATTTGAAGGAACACCAAGGACGAAAAAGGCTTTAGCCAAGCTCTATAAAACAGTTTCTCCTGATGACATAATCCTTGTCCACGGCGGCACAGGCGCCAACAATACAGTTGTATTTTCACTGCTGGAGCCGGAAAAAGACAACATAATCTCCATAATGCCCAACTATCAGCAGTTTCACTCTATCCCCAAATCTATAGGAGTAGAGGTAAGAGATGTGGACCTGAAGGCGGAAGCGGGATATAAGCTCAATTTGGACGATGTAAGAAAAGCGGTGGATAAAAATACAAAAGCCATAATGTTTACAAATCCTAACAATCCTACCGGCTCTCTGTTAAGTCTCGATGAGATGAAAGAACTGATTCAGATTGCAGAAAGCGTGGGGGCTTGGATAGTATGTGACGAAATGTACAGAGGATTGGCTGACGAATACATGCCTTCCTTTGCCGACATGTATGAAAAGACCATCGTGACGTGCTCTTCTTCCAAGATATATTCCATGGCAGGAACAAGAGTGGGCTGGATAGTCTGCAAAGACGCCGATATGAGAAAAAACATCTTTAATCACAGATCATATGACGCTATTTGCGGAGGCGTGTTCGACGAATGGATATTTGCCATAGCCTTGGAGAACGTAGATAAAATCTTTGAACGCAGCAGAAAGATAGTTAACTCCAATAAAGCCATAATCGATAAGTGGCTGGACGGACACAAATATCTCAAGCAATATGCCAAAGCGTATGGAACCACATACCTTATACATTACAATCTTGACATCGACGCTGAGAAATTCTGTGATGAATTGCTGGATAGAAAGAACGTGCTGGTTTGCCACGGTGATTGCTTCTACATTCCTCATTCCTTCAGAATGTCTCTGTCCCACGGTGATCATCTGGAGGAAGGCCTGAAACTGATAGATGAGTTCATAGACGAATTGCTTAAAGAAGGAGTAAAAGTTTTAGAATAATTCAGCAATATATAATTTAAGGCTGCCTTTTTGCCGGCAATGGCTCATAACCTTGCCGTGCAAAGAGGCGGTTTTTTTATGTTTGTTTTTTACATTAACCTGTAAAAATCAGTGCCAAGAAGATGAATTTCCGCTTGAACTTTGATTATTACCTGATGAACTTGAGCTTTGAGATTTTGATGTGTCAGATTGAGTTGATTGAGCAGATTTATTTTCTTCTGCATCGTCATCGCTATCGTCATCGCCAGAATCAATATAAAAACATGCATGAATTTTTTTATCAGGCTCTTTAGGGGTTAGAGCATCGAAGCCGAACCTAGCAACTGATTATAACTTTTTTTGTTATTATAGGTTGGTGGAGATGTGAGGAATTTCAAAGTATAATTGGCAATAGGAGGTATGAAAAATATGAAAATTCAAAAAGACAATATCGCTTGTAATTTATCTATGCTGCGGCAATTTAATAAATTTTCTCAAGAGGAAGTAGCGGAAAAAATCGGGGTTTCACGTCAGTCGGTGGCAAAATGGGAATCCGGTGAATCGGTTCCGGATATTTTTAATTGTGATGCGTTAGCACAATTGTATAATGTTGAGCTTAAAGATTTAATCTATCACGATCAGAAAAAAACAGGCATGAGCATAGCGCCGAAGGGCAAGCATATATTTGGCATTGCTTGTGTAGGGGAACGAGGACAAATAGTTTTGCCGAAACAGGCGAGAGAAGTTTTTAAAATTAAACCTGGAGACAGGCTGGTAGTACTGGGAGATGAATCGCAGGAACATCCCGGTATAGCATTAATGAAAGAAGAGTTCTTTCTGGGAATAGCTCAAATGTTTAAAACTGCTTTAGATATGGTTGAAGCACCTGATGAAAAGGAGAAAAAATGATAGATTATTTGTTGGAAGTCGAAAATATCTGCAAAAAATACTCAGGGTTTTCTCTTGAAAACATAAGCTTTTCACTGGCACAAAAGCGCATTATGGGGCTAATCGGCAAAAACGGAGCCGGAAAGAGCACGACTTTAAAAACCATCGTCAACATGACGCTGCCGGATAGAGGCAGAGTTACTATGTTTCAAAAAGACTTTTATAAGCATGAAAAAGAATGTAAACAGCATATAGGAGTCGTATTTGGAGGCATTGATTTTTATCCCCTCAAAAAGCTTTCTGTAATAACGTCAGTTACAAAAAAATTTTATGATAACTGGGATCAGGAACAATACCGCATGTATATAAAAAAATTTGAATTGGATGAAAATAAAAAATTCAAAGAGCTTTCTAATGGCATGAAAGTGAAGTATCTATTGACGCTTGCTTTGTCTCATCACGCCAAACTACTTATTTTAGACGAGCCTACTTCAGGTTTGGATCCTATATCAAGAGACGAGTTGCTTCATGTTTTTCGGCAGTTAATAGCCAGGGAAAACTGTTCTATTTTGTTTTCGACTCATATCACATCTGATTTGGATAAGTGCGCTGATGACATAACATATATCAGCAATGGAAAAGTTCTGGAAAGTGCAGATAAAGACACATTTCTGCGTTCATTTGAGCATTTAAAAACAGAAAAAGATGCAGGCACTCTCACTTTAGAAGAAATCATGCTGCGAACAGAAAGGAGTGAATGGAATGAAAAGCCTTCTATTTAAAGAAATAATGCTTTCTGCTCACCCGACATCCATAGTATTTGTTCTTTTGGGATGCCTTGTCCTTGTACCTGCTTATCCTTGCAGTGTAATCTTTATGTTTGGCTGCCTTGCACCATATATTACATTCTTAAACGGAAGAGAAACCAACGATGCCTGGTATACGGCGCTTTTGCCTGTGACAAAGCGAGAAATGGTCATGGCGAAATGCATGCTTACAGTGTCTTTTCAACTACTTCAGATGCTCATATCCATACCTTTTATGTTGTTAAGAAATGCTATTGCACTTCCAAATAATCCTGTAGGTCTGGATGCTACACTTGCTTGGTACGGATTGGGGCTCATTATATATGCAACGTTTGACTTGATCTTTTTACCGGCTTTTTATAAAAGCGGTTACAAAGTCGGCAGGTCTTTTATATTAGCGTCGATTCCAATGCTTATTTTAATAGTGGCAGCTGAAAGCTCTGCTCATATACCGCAGCTGGTATGGGTGGACAGCTATGAGCCGGAGCATCTGCTGATGCAGTTGCCTATTTTGCTGGCTGGCATCGTTTATTATGTGGTATTTCTTATGCTGTCCTACAAACTTTCTGTGAGACGGTTTGAGCGGGTAGATTTGTAAACTGTGCAGAGATGAACAAAAGAATTTTCACGGATTGCGGAATTGTTGGCTGATTTTTCAGGGTAAAACTTACATAATTTAGTCAAGTATAATTTACCTAATCGTACTTGACTAAAATTATTTTTATGATATACTATATTCAATCATATTATCAACAGTTTGTTGCTTAGATAGGAGGATATCCGTCATGTTTATCGGTAGAGAGCGTGAGCTTGCAACGCTGAACAAGTTATACGCATCGGACAAGTTTGAATTTGTTGTGATTTACGGCCGCCGCCGTGTCGGCAAAACGGCACTTATCAGCCATTTTATAAACGAGAAAAAAGCAATTTATTTTATGGGCGTAGAGAGCAACGCCAAGCAAAATCTTGAAAATTTCAGCAAGAGTATTATAAGCTATCATACCGGAGTGGATACCGAAACATCTTTCTTATCATTTCAAGCGGCTTTGGAGTATGTATTTAAACTTTCTGAAAAAGAACGGATTATTCTTGCGATTGATGAATATCCTTATGTTGCCCGTTCATCGAAAAGCCTTGCCTCGACCATTCAGCTTTTGATTGACCAATATAAAGACACTTCTAAACTGATGCTGATTCTTTGCGGTTCGTCCATGTCCTATATGGAAGACCATGTTCTCGCTTACAGGGCACCGCTTTACGGCAGACGGACGGCACAGATGAAAATCCTTCCTTTTGAATTTGAAGAGACCTGTCACTATTTCAAAAATTTCACTGATGAAGAAAAAGCATATGTGTACGGAATCGTAGGAGGAACACCTCAGTATCTGCTTCAAATGAGCGATAAGTTAAGTATTGAGGAAAATATTAAAAATACGTTTCTAAATCCCAACTCCGCCTTGTTTGAGGAGCCGGAGAATCTGATTAAGCAGGAGGTGCGTGAACCGGCACTCTACAATGCGGTTATAACGGCGATTGCGACTGGTGCTTCCCGTATGTCAGAAATCTCCAGCAAAGTGGGTGAAACCACAAATATTTGCTCCGCCTATGTAAAAAACCTTATTGCCCTCGGCATTATCGAAAAAGAGACGCCGTATGGTGAAAAAGCATCTCGGAAAGCAATTTATTCCATTGCGGACAACATGTTTCGCTTCTGGTATCGCTTTGTTCCGGAGAACTTTTCTATTATCGCTCGTGGGGCAGCCGATCTGGCGTATAAACGCATCGAGCCGTATTTGTCCGATTATATGGGCAGTGTGTTTGAGGAAATCTGCAAGCAGTATCTTTGGAAACTGCTGCTCTCCGGCGAATGCTCAGTAGAATTTTCGTCTATTGGCCGCTGGTGGGGCAATGATTCTAAAGAAAAACGCCAGGTCGAAATCGATATTCTCGCAGAGCAGGATAAAAATACAGCACTTTTCGGAGAGTGCAAATGGACTAATGAGAAAGTTGATATTGGGGTTTTGGAAACTCTTGTGAAGCGTAGCGAACTGTTTTCATATCAAAATAAACACTTTTATCTCTTTGCCAAAGTCGGATTTACAATGGGCTGCGTTGATCGGGCAAAGGAGATGGGGAATGTGGAGCTGGTGAGGTATAGGGATATTGTGAGCAAAATGTAATAAATTATTTTCATTCTCTTTGTTTTACCAGTATTATTGCTTTTAAAAGGTGTTCATTGCCTTGGTAAATAGCACTAACTCATATTTATCGAAAAGTAGTTTTATCTGGCTATAATTTTGGCGGCAGTATACTTTCGCTTCTGTTAACGAAAGAGTTGACAATATCTTATGCGATTCTTCAATACGGCGGACAGCATCAGTAGGGAATCCATATTCAATTAGTGCCTCGCCTAATGTTGTTTTTACTCCTGTTTCATAATATCTTCGAACCTTTGCCAGCGAAAAAGAGTCGACATTCATTCCTTTTTGTTGTGCTACAAATGTAATA